>VGWX01000125.1 GCA_016873615.1 Nitrospira sp.
TCGGCACCAGCAGCGCGAGCGATATACTGCTTTGCGTGATGTTATGACCAAAGGTGTTAAGCGAATGTTCAATCGTGGAATTGTTCAACCATTCAAACGCCTTGCCAATTCAACAACTCAACAGTTCAACGATTTAACATCTGCCAGCTTATCCAATTCAACAATTTCCCATTTTAACAATTCAACCGAAGAGTTTTATGCTCTTCGTGACGTTTCCTTCGAAATCAAACAGGGAGAGCGTGTAGGGATCATCGGCCGTAATGGTGCGGGAAAGACTACACTTTTAAAATTATTAAGCAGGATTACCGAACCAACCACCGGGCGGATTACCCTCAAGGGTCGGGTTGCAAGTCTCCTTGAAGTAGGCACCGGGTTTCATCCTGAATTAACGGGGCGAGAGAATATTTTCCTTAACGGAGCAATCCTCGGTATGTCAAAGGTTGAGATAAAAAAGAAGTTCGATGAAATAGTCGATTTTGCTGAAATCGAAAAATTCCTGGATACACCTGTTAAAAGATATTCTTCCGGTATGTATGTACGCTTGGCTTTCGCCGTTGCTGCGCATCTGGAGCCAGAAATTTTATTGGTTGATGAGGTTCTTGCAGTAGGAGATGCACAGTTTCAAAAGAAGTGTTTGGGGAAGATGGAAGAGGTGTCTGAGAAGGAAGGGAGGACTGTGCTATTTGTAAGTCATAATATGTCCGCAATCGAGCATCTAACTCAAAAATCATTACTGCTAAAACAAGGCAAGATAGACTGTTTTGGAGAAACTGCAGACATTATTGGACATTTTCTCAATGCCTTGAGTGCTGATTATAGGGGACATTACTATGTCGAAAGTTTACCAAGAAGAGTTATTGGTAATCAAACAGCTAGATTTATAGAATTGAGTTTTTCTAAGGAGACCGCAATATTTGATTTTAGAGAAAGTATTAGATTTATCGCGCGGGTGAGGGCGAATGAGATATTAACAAATATTCGATTTAGTATAACGATATATTCTGTTAGTGGCTTTCCGATAGGTAGCTGTTTTGGACCACCATTCTATTCTATGCAACCGGATGAGGTGGGTGTGTTTGAGGTTTCAGTGCCTAATCCGCGATTAGCACCAGGTAGTTATTGTTGTGGCGTGGCTATAGGAAAAGGGGACAACACTACCGGGTACGTGAATTTTGATGTCGTTCATGATGTGCTGTATTTTGATGTTCGTCCAGAAGAAGGTATTGATGGCACAGTAGCCTCATGGTTGCAGAGTTGGGGAAGTGTCTCTTTTGAATCTTTAGAGCAGGTTCCAGTGGTGAAATGAAAGAATTTTTAAGCAGAAATTTGAGCCAATTAACTATTACCTAAATCTTGCACCAAATCGGACTGAACATCAGCAAAATGAATAACTGATACGGGTCTATGCCGTTTTTTCATTTATAGCAAAATAACCAGTTTGGTTGTTTCGTGCAAGAAATTTCTTGCACGAAAACTCCTTATAAATAAAGGATAAAACCGGATATGTTATTTTTGTATGCAAGATTCAGGTATTAACTGGTTTAAAGCATTATATGCCCCAGTTATTTCGTTTTTGAGTATCTTTATGAATATTTATTGTCGTTTCGTCAAAACACCAAAAAACTTGTTCTGTAATAGAAATAAGTCAAATAGAAAATTAGAAATAGGGCCGGGTGCAGAACGTATCCCCGGTTTTGAAACGGTGAATGTGGTGTGGGGGCCAAATACTGATTATGTAGCAGATGCATCGAGTTCATTGCCTTTCAAAGATAATGTTTTTGATCTTGTATATGCAAGTCATATACTTGAACATACACCATGGTTTGATCTTGAAAAGATTTTGACTGAGTGGATTAGAATTTTAAGACCAGGAGGTTCAATAGAAATATGGGTTCCTGATGGATATAAGCTTTGTAAGCTTCTGTGTGATATCGAGGAGGGGAAAGAAAGGCTTGAGTGGCAGGATGGCTGGAGGCCCTTGAATCCCGAAGATGATCCTTACAAATGGGTCAATGGAAGAATATTATATGGTGTAAGACGAGATTATCCATCTTGGCATAGGGCAATTATCACTCCTAAATATTTGGAGAGTTTATTGATCAGATTGGGGTTACTCAATGTTCAAAGACTAACTCCGAGTGATGTGCGTGGTGTCGATCATGGCTGGATAAACCTAGGTTATAGGGGGTATAAACCTTGAATTTTAGGTCTATTGCAGATCTCTCATGCACGGTTCGTAAGAATTTATACAAAATTCCGCGTGATGTTGATTTGATTGTCGGGATACCTCGTAGCGGTATGTTAGCAGCAAACATGATTGCTTTATACTTGAACCTTAAATTCTGCGACCTGCATAGCTTTATCAATAATATTCCGATAACACACGGTCTTTCTCGACAGGTCCGATATTCAGCACTCATGAAACCCAGCGATGCTCGTCATGTGCTCATCGTAGACGACAGCGTTTTAACAGGGGAGTCAATTGACATAGCAAGAAAGCAGGTTGCACAATGCGGTATGGTGGCTAAAACTACATACTGTGCAATTTATGCTGCATCCTTCTCAACTATATATTCAGATATTTTCCTTGAAGTTGTTGAGCTACCCAGGATATTTGAGTGGAATGTGCTGCATCTGCCATTTTTGGAGAAGTGCTGTGTAGATATTGATGGTGTACTGTGTTTAGACCCCACCCGTGCTTATTTGGAGTATTTAACGAAAGCTGCCCCACTGGTGATACCGAGCTACCCAATAGGCCATTTAGTAACCAGTCGATTGGAAAAATATCGAAAAGATACTGAGTATTGGCTTGCTAAGCATGACGTCGAGTATGCGAAGTTGCATATGCTCGATCTACCTAATTCTGAAACTAGGCGAAGACTCGGTTGCCACGCTTCTTTTAAAGCAGAAGTTTATCGCCGGCAGCGTGAAAGCATACTCTTTATTGAGAGTGAGCCGCACCAGGCAATGCAAATTATGAAGGCATCGGGGAAGCATGTGCTGAGTTTTAGCACTCAGGAACTTTTTTGTCCTGGTTTTTCATATCCCATTATTGAGCGGCACGCTCGACATTTTGGAAAAAGAGCGTTAAGAAAGATGTTCAGATTTGCAAAGCGATTATTTGATTATAATTGATAACAGTTTTGTATAAAAAAATAATGAATATAGATCTAGATTACTGGCGTCTCAACTCATAAAAAACATTATCTTTCTTATTTTAGCGACGGGAAAGGAATGCCTAAGATTTATAGAGGATGTAAATACATTCTCAGACCATATGAAGCCTTGGCCTATGATATAAGCAAAAATGATAAATCAAGAGCAACGTGAAGAACTAAATCTAGAATGCTGTGACGAGTTGATCCATGAATGAACCGTTAGTCTCTATATTAATCCCGATGTTTAACGCTGAGCGGACCATTGCGGAGGCATTGAAATCATGCTTGACTCAAACATATAAAAACATAGAGATAATAGTTGTTGATGATGGGTCGACCGATAATAGTCTGGCAATAGCAAGAAAATATGAAAAAGACAATCAAAATATGCGGGTTCTTTCTCAACAAAATAGAGGGGCCTGTGCAGCGAGAAACATAGCTTTTAATAACTCAGTTGGATCTTATATCCAATATTTGGACAGCGACGATCTAATTCCACCCCGAAAAATTGAATTGCAGATGGATCGCTTACGCCAGTTCCAATTTGCTGAAGGGGTTGTTGCATTTTCCAGTTTTCAGCATTTACGAAATGAAAAATTGGAACATATATCAAGACGGTTGATTGATAAAGACTATGATAACCCCAAAGAGCTTTTAATTGACCTTATTTCTACAACGATAAATTTACTACACTGTTATTTGATCCCCAGACAGTTAGTCGAAATATCGGGCGGTTGGGATGAATCTGTTTTAAAAAATCAGGACGGAGAGTTTTTTTCCAGAATTCTGTTTCTTGCGAACAAGGCAGTTTTCGTGCCAGACATCGAGGTCACCTGGCGCCATACAGGTTCAGGAATTAGCATTACCCATTCGATTGAAACAATGAGATCCCAGCTCTATGTAGCCAATAAAATATCCGATTTAATTTTAGGTTATACAAATACTAACCGGGCAATATCTGCCTGTGCAGCTCAGTATGGATGGATTGCTTATCTTGGCTATCCAGAAAATAGACAACTTCTGCCGGAAATAGAGCAGAGCCTGAAAAAAAGAAACCTTCCTTTTGTTATTCCCTATAAGGGGCGCCTTTTTCGATTGATAAGCGTTTTTTTTGGATGGCGCATCGCTTCAAGGATTGTAAACAATAAACTTACTATCCAGGTTTGCAATTGGATTTCTGGTAAATCAAAGAACTAACGTATCTTTTACCGAGCAAAAAGCGGTTGATATTTCTCTTTATCAGTAATTAATTATGAGAGTTTTATATGTCACAACGACGTGGGTTAGTATCGAGCGTGAACATTTTTTTGTGCGCAATGTGTTAAACGGATTGATTGGTCGGGGTGTTGACATTACGCTGATGTCACTATTAGGTGCTACCGCTGGTGAAGTCGCAATCAAAAAAAATAAATATCAGACAATTGACTATTACCGCATTATGGTTGATCCAAGGATTTCAGTCCAGCAGACAACAAAAATTCTCAAGGAACAGTATTCATGCATAGAACCAGACGTTATTCATCTGAACGGGTATTACATAAGTGAGATTGATGCAGCTCTGGAGCTGAAAATTCCAGTTGTGATGACAGTACACGAAGGAGGCATTCTATGTCCAGGTGGCAGAGGATTTCTGACTTGGAAGGATGAAATTTGTAATGTTTCTGTATCACAGGAGAATTGTTATAAATGCTGCATCCGTAATTTTCCAGCGTGGCAGTTTTGGTGGGTTTTATTCAGCAGTATTCCTATAAAAATACTCATAAGGCTCGGATCTGTTATTAAAAACAGAAAATTTGTGCCGATTTTTTCACCAGCGTTTATGTACTCAGATTTGATTGCTGAAAAGATAGCTTTTGTTGAAAAATTACAATCTGTCTCTGCGATTATTGTAGCTTCGACAAAATTGAAAGAGGCTTTTGAGCGCAATGGCATAAAAAACAATCTTGCCCTAATCCCGCATGGCGTACCTAATCTCAAGCGGTATGCTTTGCCTGAAGTGAAAGAAAAAATTAAATTTTTTTATTTGGGAAGGATAGAATATTCAAAAGGTATTCATATTATGATTGAAGCCTTCAAAAGAATCGACTGTCAGAAATATGAATTACACATTATCGGCGAACAGCCAGGTATTTCGAGGAGAGTTGCGAACTACAAGAAATATGTCTTTAAGAAAAGCAGGGGGCTTAATGTTTTCTGGTACGGTAGCGTTCCATATAAAAAAATCGAGGAATTTATTGCTCAGTTTCATGTAATGATACATCCAGCCATATATTTAGAGGTATTTGGCACGAGTATTTCTGAATCGCTATCCATTGGCCGACCAGTATTATCTACGCGCTGTGGTGGGGCGGAAATGCAGATAATAGATGGATTTAAT
>VGWX01000126.1 GCA_016873615.1 Nitrospira sp.
TTCACGGGTAATGGAAAGGTGTCTGCCGACCTCTTCGAGGGTGTGGTCTCTCTCAACCCCTATACCGAATCTCATCCTTACTACTTCCTCTTCCTTCGGGGAGAGGGTATGCAGGACCTTTATTATCTGATCGGTTATTTTATTTCTCTCAGCATCTATGTATGGAGAAGAAGCGTTATCACCTATAAAGTCCTCAAGGGTTGTATCCTCATCTCCTACCGGCGTCTGAAGGTTTATCGGATCCTGAATAGCCCTGAGTACGTCTTCAACTTTCCTTGCAGAGACCTGTAATTTCTGTGCGATTTCTTCTGCCTGAGGTTCTCTTCCAAGCTGCTGGGTCAATTCCTTTGAGGTGTTGCTGACCTTGTTATAAAATTCTACTATATGGACCGGCAGCCTGATCGTTTTTGTCTGATCAATAAGCGCTCTTGTTATAGCCTGCCTTATCCACCATGTTGCATAGGTGCTGAATTTAAACCCTCTTTTGTGGTCAAATTTTTCTATCGCTTTCATGAGGCCGATATTGCCTTCCTGAATAAGGTCGAGCAAAGAAAGACCCCTGCCATGATAATGCTTTGCAATATTTACTACCAGCCTCAGGTTGTGGGTTATCATTTCATCCGTTGCCTCTGAAACAAGTTTTTTTGCCTTGGCAAGCATCTCATACTTTGCCTTTAACTCATCCATACTGAGACCGGTTTCAACTTCAGTTTGAGTATATATATCCTGAACCTCTTGTGCGACCATAGAGAGTTTCAGCGGGTTAATGCCTTTTTTCTTTTTTTCAAGAATGGATCTTTTTAAATCACGCAAAGTTCCGTGCCCTCCGAGTTTTCTATCGGCAACGGCAATATTAATCATGAGTTTATCGAGTCTTTCTATGGTTTTTCTCATGGCTTCAGCGGCTTTTTCTTCAGGATTAATTAAATCCTCCTGTTCACGGGATTCTAATCTCTTCAGGGTCTTTTTGTATAAAGGAAGAAGGGCAACTATCTTTTGTATAATCCCGTTTCCTTCTTCTATTTTCACTGCGAGGGCTTTTTCTTCTTCCCTGCTCAGTACAGAAATATCACCCATTGACTGGAAATATGCCTGCACAATGTCTTCTGTCTTTTCATATTCTTCCTGTTCTTCAGGGAATTCTTCTTCATCAAGGCTTGTTTCCTCTCCCTCGGTTATTTTTACACCCATATCCTGCAGGAGGTCCAAAAGGTCCTCAAGTTCTTCCTGCGAAACAAATTCAGGCGGAAGAGCACCATGAATTTCACTAAAAGTAATAAAACCGCGCCTTTTCCCCAAATCTATAATCTCTTCAAAAACATCCAATTCTTTCATAGCAAGTCACCTCTGTTTTGTAAGGTTTATATATTAAATTATATAACTATAAATTTAAATATGCAAATATTATGCCTTAACAGCTTTCCAGCTCTCTGATGTTGATGGAAAAATGTTTTCATGTGACTTTATTGATTTATAATGATATTTTTGGAATTTCCGGGGTTTTTGCTATGGCCGGATTAATAATTTATCATTTAAATTCGGGTGAGATGAATTAATTTTTTGCAGATATGTAATTGTTTGCTTATCAGTGTGTAATTCTTATCTATTAATAAGAAAACATATCGATTATTTTATAGAGTCTAAGCCGACCTTGTAATAGACGCTATCATATTTTTCAACCCAGCAAACTACTGCTTTTTGTGAAACGGCAGGCAAATTACTCCTGAAGATTATCTCTTGCCCTTGTTTCAGAAGCTTCGTTGTAAAAAGACACCAGGAAGAACCACTGCAACTATCAGTAAAACCCAGGAAAATTTCATACGTAGTATCAGGATGCAACGCATATTCTACTGCCATAAAAGAAAAATCTTTACAAATAGTTTTTCTTTTATCCTCTATCTGTTCTCTGCTGTTTTTTGTATCCGGGAATCCCATTTGCCATCCTGTTTCAGTAAGTCAATCAACTCCGTATAAATTGGGGTAATGCCTATTTTACATATGACGCAAATCCCATCTTTCTGAAATGTTTCATTTTTGCATTGCTTACATTTTTGGGCTTTCATTTTAGTTATCACCGCCTTTTCAATTATTTAGAAAGCATATTCTATGCCAATACGTACTTTCTTTATAACCAGTTTATATTAAAGGGAAAAATGAACTATAAGCATAATTGGGACAGATTGAATGATGAGTTTTGTCAGTGTTATGCGTAAAAATGGCAATAAATAATCACTATAAAGCTGCACAACAAACAAGAGACAATATGGGATAAAAGTGCATAAGTATGTTAAACTTTTTTCAATGGATATACATCAGCTCAGGGTTTTTACCTCGGTTTTTAAGAATAAAAGCTTTTCAAAGGCATCTGAAGAACTTCACCTGACTCAACCCACTATTAGCAATCACGTTAAAGCGCTTGAAGGTGAGTTCGGCTGTAAATTATTCGACAGATTAGGCAGAACCATCATTCCAACAAAAGAGGCAGAGATATTATTCAACCACTCAATGGAACTGATTGAGAAAGCAAGCGCCATTAAAGAGGCAATAGGGGAAATAAGAAAAGACGTGACCGGCAAGCTGATTGTTGGAGCAAGCACAATTCCGGGAGTATATTTAATGCCCCGCATTATGAAGGAATTTCAGAAAAGACATCCCTCAACTACATTCCAGATCCTTATATCTGATTCCAGAGGCGTCGTTGAAAGCGTTTCCAAACATGAATTGCTTCTGGGAATTGTCGGGGCACAACTCGGGAATGAACAGATAAATTACCTGCCTTTTGTCGAGGATGAGCTCATCGTTGTATCCTATCCTTCCAGGGCGGGGAAGAATAGAATGACTTTAAAGGAATTGGTCAAGCTGCCCATGATTCTGCGTGAGGAAGGTTCGGGTACCCGAAATGAAACTGAAAAATTCTTAGAGAGCAAAGGTGTATCAATTGACAGCCTTAAGGTTGCAGGTATTTTTGGTTCTACCGATGCAGTAAAACAGGCTGTGAAAGCCGGACTTGGGGTCTCTGTGCTCTCAAAATTTGCTGTGGCTGATGAACTGCAACACAAGATACTTGATGAAATTAAACTCACTGATGTTGAAATGAAGCGCCGGTTTTATATCGTAACCCACAAGAAAAGAACCCTGCCCCGATTATATGAGACATTTTTGAAGCATATCCTGTCTGAATCAAAGAACCTTTAAGTAGTAAAGCCGTATGTCTGAATCAGTCTGAGGTCATCTTCCGGGTTTCTGCCCTGAGTGGTCAGATAGTTACCACTGATCATGCCATCAGCGCCCGCAAGAAATAACATAGAGTTAAATTCACCGAGTATCTGAATTCTTCCCCCGCAGATTCTGATCTCTTTCCGTGGAAGGATAAAGCGATAAAGACTGACAATCTTCAAAGCATCAAAAGGATGCAGGCGCTTTCTGTGTGCGAGCGCTGTCCCTTTAACCGGAATCAGGAAATTTACCGGTACTGAGTCAACATCAAGTTCTTTCAATGAAAATGCCATATCAATTCTGTCCTGCCAGGTTTCACCCATGCCGAATATTCCTCCGGAACATACTGAAAGCCCAACAGACTTGGCTGCTTGAATAGTCTTGATTTTATCTGAAAACGTATGTGTTGAACATATCCGGGGGAAAAATCCCTTAGAAGTTTCAAGGTTGTGATGATAACGGTCAAGGCCGGCTGATTTCAACATTAAAAGTTCCTTTGCGTTCAACAGGCCGAGGCTTGCGCATGGAAGGATCCCGAGTTTACTGATCTCTGAAATCATCCTTGCAATTTCAGACAAATTCTTTGAGGAAACCTTTCTCCCGCTTGTCACAATGGAGAACCTTTTTATAGCAGAATCTTTCAACTCCATTGCCTTTTGGATGACGATTATTTTGCTGAGCAATGGATAAACTTCTATCTCTGCTTTATTTCTTGATGACTGGGCGCAGAAAGAGCAGTCTTCAGGGCAGGCCCCGGATTTTGCATTGGCGATAGAGCAAAGGCCTATAATATTTCCCTTAAAATGCTGTCTTATTTTGTTTGCAGATGCAAAGAGATCCAGGATATCAGGCCCGGTGATTTCAGCAAGTGACAGGGCCTCTTCCCTTGAAAGAGAAGAACCCTTTAGTATTTTTTTTTCGAGAGATTTAACTGCCACCGTCTCTGCCACCCCAACCATCACCACCTGGAGACCTTATTGCCCTTTCAATTTCAGGGACAAGCCTAATGGTAACTTTTATTTTGCCGCCTTCCTTAAGCCAGTAATATACGTCCATCACATCGCTTCTGCCATAAACAAAGTTGTTATAGAGAGGTCTTAGTTCGTATCCGATAATATTTCCATTGGGATCAAGAATCCTGCTCAGCTGAGAACGCCAGAAGGCATGGTGGAAACTTACAAACTTCTGTACTTCAGCAAGAGCTTCCTTTGCCTGCATTCCTCTCTTAATCTTATAATCAAAATCCGGTGCAAATGGCTCGAAATAATACTGGTCTCCCTCAATATCAAATATAACAACAGTCTCTATATCGTCTAAAAATCTTGCTCCATAAAGTATCAGCGTTAAGAACCCATTAATTGCAGATACTTCTGCACTTTCTGTCCTTAAGGGTTTTTCAAAGGCAAAAGACAGGGATGTAGTTACATCAGGACTTCCAATAAATAAAGTCAGCGCCAAGATAATCAAAGAGACCTTTCTAAATATATATTTCATGATAAACTCCTTTCTTTATTTTAAACATATCATCAAGATTAAAGTTTTGTAAATCTCGCTGATATATGCGCGGGGACAGAATGCCTGTGATATAATTTTTCATGCCGATAAAACTTCTCATCTTTGACCTTGACGGAACCCTTATTGATACGGGCAGGGATATCACCAATGCCCTGAATTATGCATTAAGTTCGCAAGGGATTAAAAGCCTGTCAGTAGAAGATACGATAAGAATGATCGGAGAAGGCATCATACGGCTTATTGAGAAAATACTCGGACACAATAGATTCGAGGAAAGAGATGCAGTAATAAAAAAGTTTCTCGATTACTACTCAGAGCACCTCACAGAGTATTCCACAGTATATCCTTATGTCAGGGAAACCCTAAAACAACTCGATGGCTATAAAAAAGCGGATATCGAATAAAAGAGAATATCTCTCTGTCAAACTCCTGAATAAACTGAACCTCCTTGATTTTTTTAATATGGTAGTTGGGAGCGACACTGCCTCAGAGAAGAAGCCTTCTGCCATACCGATCCTGCACGTGATTGAAAAAATTGGAGCAGGACCCCAGGAATCCATAATAGTTGGCGACAGCAACTATGACATAGAAGCCGGCAAAAAGGCAGGAATAAAAACAATTGCTGTCACATATGGTTATAGAGAAAAAGAATATCTTATGAGTGCTGATTATATAATAGACAGGTTCAATGATCTGCCTGCTATCCTTGACATAATTTCTT
>VGWX01000127.1 GCA_016873615.1 Nitrospira sp.
AAATACAACCACGGCATTTTTGTGGCTCCACCAGGGATTGGTAAAACTGTCGTTGGTATTCACATGATAGCTGCAAGAGGGAGAAACACCCTTGTGCTTGTACACAGAAAGCCATTGTTTGAACAATGGCGTAATCAGATTTCCTCTCTCTTAGATATTTCAGTGAACGAAATAGGCCAGATTGGCGGCGGCAAAGACAAAGCTACCAACATTATTGATGTGGCAATGCTCCAAACACTGGACAGGCAAGGCGATATAGACAGCAGAATCAGAAACTATGGACAAATCGTAGTTGATGAATGCCATCACATTTCAGCATTTTCTTTTGAAAGAGTAATGATAGAAGCTAATGCAAAGTATATAATCGGCTTGACTGCAACCCCATATAGAAGAGATGGACATCAGCCGATTATAACAATGCAGTGCGGTCCTGTGCGGCATAAGATTTCCAACAAGAAACCTTCTGATTCTAAGATACAACATCGCCTCATAATAAGACATACAAATTTTTCTTCTTCCTGGTCTGATGGGGATAAGATTCATGACCTTTGGCCAGCAATTATTACCGATGATGAACGCAACCAAAAGATATGTAACGATATCATTTCTATTCTCAAAGAAAAACGATCGCCTATTGTTTTAACTGAAAGAAAAGAACATCTGGAAATCCTGATGCAAAAACTTGAAAATTTTGTTGAGCACATTATAGTTCTTCATGGCGGAATGAAGTCGAAAACAAGAAAAGAAATGATTGCCAAGATAGCTGGAATTCCTAACTCCGAGGAAAGACTATTACTTGCAACCGGACAATACATAGGGGAAGGATTTGATGACCCCCGCCTTGATACGCTTTTTCTGGCAATGCCTTTCTCATTCAAAGGGAAGATGGTGCAATATGCGGGCAGATTACATCGAACTTATAAAGGGAAAACTGACGTGAGAATCTATGATTATGTCGATATTAATATCCCGGTTTTAGTGAAAATGCATAAGAAGCGGCTTAAAGCATACAAAACGTTGGGATATGAAGAATCAACCAATAACTAAGCTGTTGATACCCAAAAAGTTTTGCTGAGCGTGACACATCCCAAAATTATTTTCCTTTAAAATCAAACAGTTAAAGTGTGGCTCCCCGGGCGACACTCTCAGCAAAACTTTTTGGGGTATAATTTCGGATTTTTAATGATACCTACTCAAATTAATAATCCTAAGCCAAGTTATTGTTTATTAAGAGAAAAAGGTGTAATTGCGGTTTATTTCCATCTTATATTTATCTGCCAATCTAATGATTAAATAAGGAACTGTTTTTTTCTGATGAAGCACCTCAGAAAATTGTTTCTTTTCTTACTCTTAACCATCTTGCCAATACAAGTTAAATGTTGTATTATAAATTGTGACTGGTAAGCAACTCATAAAATTACTTCAGAAGAATGGCTGGCGACTGGATAGGGTCGAAGGAAGTCACCATATTTTAACTAAAGGAGACAGGACACTATCCGTGCCAGTTCATGGCAGTAAGGACTTGGGGAAAGGCTTATTACATGCTTTAATGAAGCAAGGAGGATTAAAATGATTTTACATTATCCAGCAAAAATTAAATATTTGGCAGAAGATAGGGCTTATTTAGTGGAGTTTCCTGATCTTCCCGGATGTCTTACTGAAGGGAATACTATTGAAGAAGCAATACAAAATGCAAAAGAAGCCTTAACAGGATATCTTGCTTCAGTTTTTGACAGGAGTCTTAAAATTCCTGATCCTTCTGCAATTAAGGGGAAGAATGTCTATCTGATCGAACCGGAACCTGAAGTTGCGGTACCCATTCTTCTCAGGAAACTCAGGGAAACCAGGAAACTCACCCAAGGAGATATCGCAAAAGTGCTCGGAATATCCTATCAGGCATATCAACGGCTTGAAAAACCGGGCAAAAGCAATCCCACGCTGAAAACCTTGGAGCGTCTTGCGAAAGTCTTTAATAAGGATCTGCGGTTGGAATTTGCATAAATAAACGTGCATTGTCACTTTCTTTGAGAAGGTGAGACTGTTGTGTAATGATTCAGTATCACTCATCCAGCCACCAAAGAGACGAAAACACATCGACTCGGGTAGTAATCATTATGAAAGGAAACACAGCAATTGAGAATATTTATTTCCATTTCAACTAAATGAAGGTTGGGTCTGGACAAGATACAGAGTCGTAAATCAAAGAGACGGGTATTTCTTCAACCTACAAGTATTCTTATTTCGGGACTAAACTGCCCTATCAATGTCTCCCTATAAGGCGCAAGCCCAAATATTCCGCCTGCAATGCAGAATTCATCCTGAAATGATTGATCCGCCTCTAAAGGGTACATCTCGTACTAAACATCTTTGAGATTTTCTTGTAAGAGAACTTTAAAAAGCGAAATGATGTTTGGCTATTTTTGAATCGGAGAGAATGCCTGAGCGTTTGTGACACCTACAAATATTGCTTCTGAATGAAGCATAGAGATTGAAGATTATCGCAAGAAATAATCAATGAAAAAGGCAAAGACATTGCTGACTCTGCCTCCGGATTTTTTTAGTGTTGCTATAAACTCAAGCTCAACACTATTCCTTCTTCAGTGATTGAGATGGGGTAAGTATCAGAAGATATTCCACATATTGATGTAAATTCGTCAACGCAAAGACTGTCCCTGAAACCAGAACCCAAACAACAAAATATATCTACGGCTCAAATAGCAACAACATATGAATCGCATGCTGGATCGAATGGCGAGCCAATTCACATAAACCGTGAGCACAACTAAAATTTGTCAGCACCCTGCATAAGCGCTAGAGTCCGATCCGCAATATTCAAAGTCCCTGCCAAGTTCTATTAAAAAATCACTATGGACAAGCAAGCTCTCCAGAATTTATTATGAAATTGTCGAAAACTATCATTGCAACTTGGTCTGCAAATACATAATCATGACTCCATGCGGCAATCGTTATTTGGACATCTGTACCAGATGTCAGAGCTGGACCAGAAGATATAAGAGTCCATCCACTATAATTAGAATAATATCCATACATCGTATTACCAGACCTGATTATTCTTAATTGACCTGAATTGTCAATTGCTGGAATTATATGATAACCATCGGCAAAACTCGTTAAATAAGCTTCACGTGGCTCTCCAGGGAAATCAAATTCACCAAAGCTTACGCGCTCAACTGTATCTACCCAATTGGCAAGAAGACCAACCCTAATACCATTTTCGGATGGCCAAGTCATTAAATTATAGTCAACCTGTACATCAAAATCTCTTCTCAATAAACAGTTGCTGTTGTAACCAGCTCCAAAGGAATCATCGCTTGCATTTGAAGGGAAAAATATTTGCAGCCTTTGATTAGTTTCAGAAATAGTCGGGCCAGAACCAAAATTAGTGCTTGTCCAAAACGAAGATAACGAATTATCATTAAAATCGTCATTAAATACCACATCAATACCTGCCCTGCTAGCAGAGAAATTATCCCATTCATGTTTTATATACTGTCCTTCAACATTGAACGAAAAAAAAGCAAATTGGAAATCAGGAAAAGAAGAAGAAAACACGTTGTCAGTGATACCATCGAGTTGGATATTATCAATGTAGGCCTCTACGTGACCTGTTTTGTCATAGTAGCGCAGTTTGAGTTTGTGGAATTTGGTTGTCTCATCACCAAATAAAGGAAGTGGACTGCCCACAGCTTCAACCTGATTATCTAATACCCGGACCAGTCGATAGCCCTCTGGGAATGTTTGTATTTGAAAATAATTGAAAAAATCAAACTGGATACGAAAAATACTGGCAGTATCATCTTGGATTCCTGTTGGAGCCCGAAAATTAATCATCACTTCAACGTCCTGTCTCGGGTAAGGCATGGTAAGAATGGCAGACCAGTCCGTCTCCTTTAGGGTTCCCGCAAGGCTTAGAGTCCCCTCTTTTTCTTCAAATAAAAGTCCTGTGGTTGGATAAAGGTTCCATAAAGGAGCAATCGTCCCATCATCAAAATTATCAGAGATATCTAAGATATTCTCTACTAAAGTTATCAATATCGTAACTGGCGTTCCATTTAAATCAGCATAAGAATCTCCCTTGTACAACACGAAACCAGTATTATCTAATGCTTCAAGGAGAAAATGTCTCTGTAGTCCGTTTGGTATACTTAGTGCAATCTCAACAACATCTCCAACCACGGGAACCGTTCCTGTTATAACTTCCATATCTGCCCCTGTGACCGTATAACGAATATCTATTATTTTTGTGGCAAATTCTTTTAGTGAGGTATTATTTGTTTTAGAGGTCTTTTTGAAACTCATAGTTATAGTTACAGGAGAGGTGCCCTTGATACTTATCTTCCCGCTTCCACCGCTACCGCCTCCGCAATTCAGACCTATAAGAAGAACAAAAATGATAACAAAATACGGGAATATCCTTTTCATTTCCCCTCCTAGAATAGGCATATTAATATTATTAATATTATTTATGGATGTCAATATAAACATTTAAGGAGCAAAGGGAATCTTATCTTATTGATTTCCATTTCAAGGTGGTAATTTAAAGCAGGATTCAAATATCAACACTACAGGAAGTCACAGTTAATGCAAACTTTCTAATTTTAGGATGGTTGATTCTGATCAGAAATTGCATTGACAGGATCATTTCTATTTCATAAAATTATTTTCATCAAATATATTTGTTAGGGGGGGAAGTTAAATGACAAAAGCTGATCTGATCGAAAAAATGGCAGCTGCATCGGGTTGCACGAAGGCTTGTGCTGGCAAGGCTCTTGACGGAGCTATTGAGGCAATCACTAAAGCGGTCAAAAAGGGAGACAAGGTTGCTCTCGTAGGGTTCGGCACATTCTCACTTTCAAAGAGGAAAGCCAGGACCGGAAGGAACCCTCAGACTGGGGCAACAATCAAGATTGCCGCAAAAAAACTTCCGAAATTTTCAGCAGGCAAAGCTTTTAAGGATGCAGTAAATAAGTAAGACTTAGTTATAAACCGTAAGGCCCCTCAAAAAAGAGGGGCTTTTTCTCTTTCTTCCTGCTCAACTTTTAAACCTGATATAATTTTATTGAGTAGAAATGGCAGTAATTAATTTGAACCTATTCCCGGAAAAAGGTTACTAAATAACCAATAGGATGATCGCAATTTTTCCCGATATAATTGGAGCAGCTTGTGCAGTATACGAACCCTGGATATCATTCCGGGTTCCTTATTATTCATAAATTACAATGAATTAGAAGAGGAGGGGTAACATGAAAAACAGGA
>VGWX01000128.1 GCA_016873615.1 Nitrospira sp.
CTATAGACAGAACCTTCGTCGACTTCCTAATATTAGATACGATTTCGCTTTTGAGATGCAATCAAAGTCCGGTTCTTTAAACTATTATCTTGTGTTTGCAAGTCAGCATCCGCTAGGCTTGGAGAAGATGAAGGAAGCTATGAAAAAGGTTGATCAGACCGGCACCTATCATTTTTCAGATGCTCATATTCACCAGCAGGCCTTGTTTCGTTTCGATAATCCAGAGGACTATAGCCCTCTGATGTTTGAACGATGCAAAGGGAAGACATGGCGCTATAATGAGCTGCGGGATTACGCATTGAATGAGACCCCATTTGTTAATCCAAAGGCTATGCTCAAAGACTTGGAGAATAAAGATTGTATCTTAGTGAAAAGTCGAGACCCGAAACGAAAAAAAGGGACTTTCAATGAAATGAAGATCATCAACATCACCTTTAGCGGAGGCGAGACCTGTGGCCGGTAAGACAAAAATCGAGTGGACTGGTTCAACATGGAATCCGGTAACCGGCTGTATTAAGATAAGTCCTGGTTGCAAAAATTGTTACGCAGAGAGGATGGCGAAGCGTTTACAGGCAATGGGTCAACCGAACTACTCTAATGGGTTCAAACTCACGCTGCACGATCATGTGCTTGAGTTACCTCTGAAGTGGAAAAAACCGCAGACCATTTTTGTGAATTCTATGAGCGATCTTTTTCTGAAGGGCGTCCCTACAGAGTTCATTAAGAAAGTTTTTGAAGTTATGAACAGGGCAGACTGGCATACCTTCCAGATCCTCACGAAAAGGGCGGACAGACTTGATAGTTTAAGTAGATTATTTTCGTGGACACCTAACATCTGGATGGGGGTAACTGTCGAGAATGAGGACTATGTATCTCGTATTGATCACCTACGCAAAATAGGCTCTTTCATCAAATTCCTTTCCCTTGAACCGCTTCTCGCTCCTATCTCGAATCTCAACCTTGAAGAGATTGACTGGGTGATTGTGGGCGGCGAGTCCGGGCCCGGAGCTCGTACTATAAAGCTCGAATGGGTGCTTGATATTCGTGATCAATGCAAGCGGGCAGGTGTGCCTTTTTTCTTCAAGCAGTGGGGCGGAATAAATAAAAAAAAGACGGGTCGTGAACTGGAGGGTAGAACGTGGGACGAATTACCTCGGAAAGTGACGAAATGTGGAGGAATTCAGAGGTCCCTATATTGAAAGACTGTCTACCGAAAATGAGCCGCGGAATCCGATGGAGTCGCGTTGGGACAATTGGTAAAGCTAAATACTATATAGAACGACAAGGTAAGGAGAAATATTGACACAGGAAGAACTCCAAGAACTAATCTCTGAAGTCCAGCAACACCAGAGCGAGTTGGACGATATGGAGGTGAAATCGGCCCATAAAGGTACTCCGCAGAGGCTTTATGAGCCCATCTCTGCTTTTGCGAACAGCACAAGCGGGGGGGTTATCTTGTTCGGTCTGAATGAAGAGCGCAATTATGAAATCGTCGGCGTCGGAGATTCGCAGCGTTTGCAGGAGGAGGTCAGCCAGTTAGCTGCGGCAGAAATGACGCCACCTCTTCGCCCTTCCTTTACCGTTGTAGAAATTGAGGGGAAAGCAGTGGTAGCTGTTGAGATTCCTGGACTGACAGCAGAACAAAAACCATGTTTTTACAAGCATGCCGGAATGCATAAGGGCGCCTATATTCGTGTGGGCAACACTAACAGACAGATGACAGACTATGAGATATTTGGATATGTGAGCGCACGGACCCAACCAACCTTTGATGAGGAGACTATCAAAGAGGCCTCGCTTGATGACTTGAACAAAGATAGACTGCAAAACTATATTGCTGCGCTGAAGAAATCACGGCCACAAGCAACCTATCTGAATAAATCCTTTGAACAAATTCTGGCGCAGTTGCGTATCGTGAAGGATGTTAACGGCATACTAATTCCGACATTGGCAGGGCTGCTTATGTTCGGGGATTACCCCCAGGCTTTCGAGTCACAGCTTGTTATCACATTCCTGCAATATTACGGCTCAACAGAAACCGAAAAGACTCCCCGCGGCGAACGGTTTCTTGATAACCGCAAATTTGAAGGACCGATTCCTGAAATGGTTGAGAGTGCAATCAATTATGTAATGTCGAGCATTCGTAAGAGTAGTTTGATAGAAGGCCTCTATAGGCGCGATATACCGGAATATCCGGAAGAGGCAATCCGTGAGGCGGTGGTCAATGCTGTAGCGCACAGAGATTACAGCCACTTCGTAAGGGGCAGTTATATCCAGATTCGACTTTTTGCAGACAGGATTGAAATACAAAGCCCCGGCGGATTGTATGGAAATGTGACGGAAGATACCATCGAGGAGGAACAATCCACCCGTAACCGTGTGCTCATGAAATTTATGGAAGACCTCCATCTTGTTGAGAATCGGGGGAGCGGTACCAGAACCATGATTGATGCCATGCGGAAAGCAAATCTTGAACCGCCGAAATTAAAGGATAAAAGGACTTCCTTCTGGGTAACATTTCGTAGCCATACTTTAATGAGACCTGAATCTATTGCATGGCTTAATCAATTTGCTTCTTTACCAATCAATGACCATCAGCGGCTGGCCATGGTTTATTTGCGGAACAACGAGCAGATTACAAATAGCGACTACCAGCGGCTTAACCATGTGGATTCAGTCATAGCAAACCGGGAGTTAAGCGGCCTGATTCAAATAGGGTTGATCAAGCAGCATAAAACAAAGAGATGGGCATTTTATACACTGAATGTTCCCATCGAAAAAGAACTCATTTTGCCCCCCCAGACAGACGAAGAAAAAGTGTTGGCCTATGTGCAGAAGCAGGGATCGATATCAAGATTACAATGCCGCATTTTATTAAATATCTCAGATATACAGGCAAAATATTTTTTACAAAAAATGCACCGGGCAAAGAAGCTCCGCCTTATGGGGCGTGGAAGAGGTGCCAAGTATGTTTTACCGTAGTCTATTATTATCCGTTTATCCATTTATTATCCAATTTTATCCATTTCACCCAAAAAGCGGCCAAATATGTCCAAAAGTATTTGCAATATGGAGGATAATTAATAAACCGGCAATAAAAACAAAGGGTTACAAATGACACGCTTTAGTCCATATCGGATTCAGCAGGGTGAATCTAACTATCCTTCTTTTGTCACAAAGTATTTACAGGAGAACACTCATAGGACCCTCACAGCCATAGGGAACTCCAAGATCCTTCAAAATAAGGCCCTCGCCGTCTTCTGTTCCAATAAATGTCCCGGCAATATAATTCTGAAGACCCATGATCTTATGAAGCAGATACGGGAAAAGGGGATTACTGTAATCAGCGGGTTCCATTCAGCGGTAGAGCGCGAATGTCTGAATATCCTCCTCAAGGGGCGAGAGCCTGTCATTATATGCCCTGCCAGAAGCATCGATAAAATGCGCATCAAAACTGAATATAAGAAACCTCTCGAAGACAGACGTTTGCTTATAGTCTCGCCCTTTACAGCAAAAGAAAAACGTATCTCGTCGGAGAGGGCAAACGAACGCAACCGTTTCGCTGGTGCTATCGCCACCTCAATCTTTATTCCCTACGCCGAACCCAATAGCAATACCGAGAAACTTTGCAGAGAATTATTGACCTGGAATAAACCTGTTTTTACCATTCAGACCGGATCCGCTGCGAACCTGATATCGCTCGGTGTGAAGAATATAGAAAACCTTGTAATAGCGGGAGCCTATTAAGTCGTAAAGTAAATTATCGGCACAAGAATTTGTGGTAGTCCCCTTTTAACCCGGGGATTGTAGATGGCAAATTATCAAACACACCCCAGCCTTAATAAATCCTCATTTATCAGCCAGTTTAAATTTCAGAGCTATATAGAAGTAGAATGGCAGTCGGGCAAAGTTTCAGGGCTAAATTAGCAAATTCGTTCTGCTCCCAGTGCAGCTTTGCTATTTTCAAAACAGTAAATTGCATCTTTGGAAATCCGATGTTGGAGGAGCCTTAATCTTGTAGTTCGTCGAGAAGTTGTCAGCATATGCCTACTTTATCTTAATAGAATCTTTGTCGTTACAGGTTAATAGCTCCACGTATTCTATCAATTTGGGAAGCGAGGGTTATATAGAGTTCAGGATCAAGCGTGGGTTTCAAATCCGTTAGAAGCCTATTATAGTGTTTTACATGCAATTCTATTTTAGACCTCAATTCAGAATTTTCCATTATGCGGCTGTCTCTGCAAATTTGAATCCATTGTCTAACCTGGTCAAAGTAATGGTAAAGAATATCTATCGTCAAGCTTTGAATATTTTCTTGCCTATTCTTGGACAAAATGCTAAGAGAGTAAAGGACAGCAGACAAAAAATAAAAAAGATTTTCTTTCATTTCTTTTTTTAATTTTTTTGTTTGCAAAGCGAGTACGATAAGACGCTTTGGATTCCCCTTCAGATTTAATTCCGCATCAATTTCACTCGGGATAAATAATCTGATAAACCTTCCACTTTCCTCCTTTCGGAGACGGTATGCTCTAGATTTATCACTATTGCTCTCGTGAATTTTTTTCCTTCCCACTCGTAAGACCTCCTACTAAATTTTTGAAAAAGTAGCACAATTACTAAAAATATTTCAAGAATTTTAAGCAGACATTTTAAGTTTTTTTCTTAATTGGCGGTTACATGAGCCTTTATTCTCTATAAATATATAATGATTTCAAATAGTTAAGTAGCTATATCGTAGCATATTTACTTTATGGGTGCGCATTATAAATGTCAATTAAATCAATAGGTTACACATTATCGTTTTTAGGTTTTTTTGACTTTTTATAAGCTATTAAAACACCTTTTAAAAAGCACGATGATCTTTATTATCTTTATTTATTAATAAGTTATCCTAAAATCTGCCCACTTTTGCTCATTACTATAGGCCGCCATGCATCAAAAAATTCCCCCGTAATATTAATTTTATGAGATTAAATGCAATCGACCATAAAACGCAGGCGGCCATTGATGAAGACGAGAAAAGGACAAAAGGCACCATCAGGCCTACTTCGAGGTTTCGGAAGTGCAGCAAAT
>VGWX01000129.1 GCA_016873615.1 Nitrospira sp.
CATCACAAACAAGGGACAAGACAAACCAAAGACTGATCTTTCTTTTGAGGCAGGATCATATGGAACATATAACCCTGCACTCACTGTCTCAGGGACGATTAAAGCTGTGGATTACAGATTATCAACGAACTATTTTTCCACTGATGGCATATCAGCTGCAAAAAATGGTGCAGAGAGAGACAGATACAGGAATGCGTCCATCTCGGGAAAATTTGGGATAAAACCATCGGAAAAACTTGAAATCGAAATAACCGGCAAATATTCATACGACCGCACCGAACTTGATGGATTTAACTTCTTCGCGGGCAAGGCAGTTGATGATCTGAATTTTGTGCAACGGGGCAACCACTCCATGCTGTCCGGTAAAGCCAAGCTTTATCTCTCCACCATATGTGAGCAGATTTTCACTCTGTCTCATGTTGGGGATTCCCTGCAGTTCAGAGATCCTGATACTGACTTCAACAATGCTAACATGGTCACCGCAATCGATTCCATTAACTGGCAGAATAATTTCTACATATCTGACCATTACACAGTAACAGCAGGCGCTGAGTACAGAAAAGAAAGCGGAGAAAACAAGGGAAACTTTGATAAGTCTTTGGATAATTCCGCCCTGTATCTGAACAATAAACTGAAGCTCCTCCAGGAAACCGTCATTTTCAATGCAGGATTAAGATATGACGACTATGAGACTTTTGGTAACAGGACAACCTACAGAATTGGTGTGCTTTATAATATCAAACCTGCATCCCTAATTCTAAAAAGCAGTTATGGTACAGGATTCAGGGCACCTGCACTCAATGAACTGTTTTTCCCTTTTTATGGGAATAAGAATCTGAAACCCGAAGAAACCACTTCATGGGAGATCGGATTGGAAAAAGGCATTGTGAAGGACAGAGTATCTGTTTCTCTGACATATTTCAGTCAGAACTATGAGAACCTGATTGAAACAGATCCCCTCACCTTTACCGCTGCAAATATAGCCAAGGCAGAGATCAAAGGGTTAGAGGCAAATACCGTACTGAAAGTATCAGACAATCTGAATATCAAGGCTGGCTATGCCTATCTTGATACAAAGGATAAGACAACAGAACAGAGACTGTCTTTACGACCAAAGGATAAACTCAGTGTATCAGCAGAATTTTCTGCTAAAGATATCTCTGTAGTTGCTGATTACATATTCGTGGGTCAGAGATATGATTCAAGCGTAAAAAGGGATATTTCTTCGTATTCCCTGGTTAATCTGAGCAGCAATTATGCAATAAAGAAATGGCTGACGATATTTGCACGGATTAATAACCTGTTCGATGCTGACTACGAAGAGGCCGGCAGCTATGGTACCCCTGGATTTTCAGTGTATGGAGGGATGAAAGTATCACTTTAGTCATGACAGGGTTCAGACGAAATATTGTCTTCTCTCTTTTGCTTCATGTAACGATTATTACTGCTGCTTTCAGCTTTCTCAGCAGGGGCACATCTTTCCGTGCCCCTGCTCAATATATGATGGTTTCCCTGCTTAGGCAAATGACAGGAATTGAGGAAACAGCTTCTCCTGTCAATACTGCTTCTCAAATGAAAAACAAAAATCATGATCAAGAAGCAAATAAACAATCTGTTTCTGATAAGAATAAAAAAGCCATAACTGAAAATCAAACTGATACTGATAAAGATACGTCTCAGAATACTGCTGGCATATCTGAGTCTGTTGCACCGATAAATCAGCTTTCTGGCATATCTAAAGAAAAAAATCTGCTGAATACACCTGCAGAAAAATTGGAAAGTACCCCCCCATCAGGCGCAATCATTACAGGAGGATTGAGAACTCTATCAGTTCATACGATTGCATCACAAGACGGAGAGGATATATATGCCTCCATCAGGAATGCCATTGAGAGAGCAAAGATTTATCCCCTGCTTGCAAGGAAGAGAAAGATCGAAGGCACCGTAATTATGGAATTTATTATCAACCATAAAGGATATCCGCAGGATATTAAGATCGAAAAAAGTTCAGGTTACGATATCCTCGATTCAGCAGCTATTAAAACAGTAAAAAATGCAGCCCCATTGCCGCATATCCAGGGCAAGATAATAATTCCAATCAGATTTAAGTTAACAGATTATCAAGCATATACTTACAGGTAAGCTGTAAAAGACAGGCTTTGTCCTATCAGACGAGGTCAGGTAATTTTTTAGCTTCTTCATCAGGTTTGTACACTGCGTGCCCATTCGGCGACGCGACTTTCCCATTCAAAGAAATTGTTTTGAGAAGTGGTAACAGGCGTTTGGTACTCCCTATTACAAACACCCCATCGACATTCGCTAAAGGGAAAGCGTTCACATAGTAATACCCACCTTTAACCCTCGTTGATGTTTGAGTATTTCGAAACGAAGCAGCGTTTCCAAAATCCTGGTAAATGGCGAGATGTACAAAAGATAATTCTCATTTTACCTGAATGTATATCAATTGTGATACAATAAGAGTATCAAAGGAGGATCTCATGGCAAAGACAGCAATGATAACTACAAGAGTTGACCCTGGATTGAAGAGTGATGCTGAAAAAGTATTGCACAAACTGGGAATCAGCACGACAGAGGCCATAAATTTGTTCCTGTCGCAAGTAAGGCTTCGCAAGGGCTTACCTTTCGATGTAAGAATACCTAACAAGACTACCCTGAAGGCTATGAAGGACACCGAAGAGAGGCGGAACCTTACAGAGTGCGAAGATGCTGAGGATATGTTCAGGAAACTTGGTATATAAGAATGCTGAAACCACGGTATTCTAGACAATTTAAAAAGGACATTAAGAAGATTGAGAAGTCGGGTAATAAGGACATGGAGAAGCTTAAGTCTGTTGTGCGAAAGCTTTTAGATGGAGAACTACTTGAAAGAAAATACCTTGATCATCCACTTGCGGGAAATTTGAAAGGGTATAGAGACTGTCATATAGAGCCGGACTGGATATTGCTTTATCGAATGGACAGCGACCTGCAAGAGATTACCTTTGTACGCACTGGCAGTCATTCGGAGCTGTTTGGATAAAGACCGCTTGCATCGGCTTCTATCTTGAAAATTATCAAATGTACTTTGCGTCTCACGAAGGTTGCACAAGGTGTGAATTTGATGAAGCATTGAACAAGCTTTCCAGCCCTTGAAATTCTCTGTTCGTGGCTGAAACAAACGCTCTCGGACCTTCTACGGGGTCTTCTCTTTCCGAATATACTCATCACGGATAACAAAATGACGCCGGACAGAACTTCTATGTGAAAATGCTAATCGCAATATAATCTATGTGTCTGCAATATCAAATCTTATCTGATAATAGCAAACAGTTTTTTGTGAATGATATCATGTCAGCCTTTCTATTATTTTGCCAAGAACATCTCTTACATCTTTATCAAACAATATCTCTGCATGGTTAAATGCAAAATTATAATGCTCATGAGACCATGGTATCTTTGAGCTTTCAGCAGATACCAGTCCATCGCCCTTTCCCATTCTCATCTCTTCAGGATACAGATTTTCGGGCATTACTCTCTCAAAGATATCAGGGAAAGACATATTATAAAAATTGAAAAGCGTTGGTTTTGTACCTCCGACAGAAGCATAATGCACCTCATTGAGCGGTCCGTCTTTGATTGACTTGATAAAATTCGAATCAGGAAGAAGCTCCTTAAGAGCCCTGCTTTTAAGGAAATCCAGTATCCTCTTTATGGAAAACGATAATGTGCCTTTATCACCATTTGGAACAAGAGGGTTTATCATAGATACAAGCGGTGATAAATATTTTGCAATCTTTGCCACTGAGCTGCCTTTGTGCGGGGTAGATATTGTTATAAGACCTTTTATCAGCTTATCCTGTTTAAAAAGGCACTTCCTCGCAATGAGCCCTCCCCTGCTATGGCCTATGAGTATGATGCCGGCATTTGTCATCTTCCGGGCTTCAATGATAATTTCATGTAATTCCTTGACAGCAGAATCAATCGGGCCTGCAGGCCTTCTCTGACTCCACGTTATTACACTGTAATCCCTTTGCCGGAGGTCATCAAAGAGCGTTTGAATCTTGTCAACATTTTCCACTGTGTTTTTTTTGTTAAGCAGGATCTTTAAAGGAAACATTCCGCCGAGGATGCGGGATTCCGAAGGATTTACCCAGATGTTCTTATCCATTCCGAGACCATGGATAAATACAACAGCCGGCTTATCAATGCTGCCCTGATACGATGCAATATCTAATTTCATGTAACGCTAAAGATCGATCTTAACAGGCAGACGTCCTTTAAAATCCAGGCGACCTTCCAGGCACTTTATAACAGCCCCCTGAGCTTGTTCAGTTGCCTCATATGCAGCAATAAGCATATCAGCCTCCTTAAAATGTCGCAAAACATAAGGACTTCCAAACGAGATAATAATGGAATGCTTTGTATTTTTAATGAGTTCATGAATGCGGCTCTTCTCATTTTCATCTATCCCGGAACTTCCTTTCCATGCGGCAATGCTTGTAAAAATAGCAAATATTGGAAGGTTGTTTATTAATTCTATTCTTTCATCGATTGCCGAAACATTCTTGAAATAGTTTTTCAAAGGCGATGCTTTAAACAATTCATTGTCTCCGGCAAGTATCAACTGAACTTTATTTGAATCTGCAATCGGCAATATCCCGGGAGTATTTTTCAACAGACTTATTGACATGTCAGTAATCTGCTTTGATAATGCTGCATTCCTGTGATAATCAAAATCTCGTCTTTCTATATTTGCTATTTTCTCTTTTGCCTTTACTATCCGTTGAAACGCTGTCTCTATCTGATCTTCAGTGATCTCCTGTATCTTAACTGCGTGCATGAGTTCTTTAACCGTTGAATCAGGGTCTGCAGGATGAAGCAGTATATCAGCGCCTGCTTCTATACATTGTGAGCAGACACTTTTTATATCTTTCAACGCCTTCATGGTCAGGGCGTCTGTCAGTATGAGTCCATCAAAACCCATCTCACCCCTTA
>VGWX01000130.1 GCA_016873615.1 Nitrospira sp.
AGGACGGGATCGAAAGTCCCAAGGGGAGTACGGTCTGTCACACCCGTGGTTAAGTTCATTGTTAATTTACCCTATCCTCTATCATACAAGGGGAGGGGAGTAAGGGGAGGGTGTTGAATATAATTTCCATCAATCACCCCCACCCTAACCCTCCCCCCTCAAGAGGGAGGGAACTATTAGGTTACCCTGTGACAAGACCACCGGGAGTTCTTAATCCTTAAAACTGCCCTTTTCAAAAGTTCTCTTAATATCATCTATGGTAAAATCCAATATAGAGTTTCAAAAAAAGCAAAGGGGGCATTTTGAATAATTTAACCGGCAAGATGGTTGTTGTTGAAACCCATGAGACGACCTATTCAGGCAGGCTCATTGAGATAGGCGAGGAAGAGGTGCACCTTGAGACAGAGATGGGCTGGATTGTCATACCAGTTGAAAGGGTTACATTAATAACGGAAAAAGAAGATTAACCCATATCACCCAACAAGAACTGCGCCAATGCAACTGCTGAGATTGCAGCGGTCTCAGCCCTTAGGATTCGTTTCCCGAGAAAAACAACGATCAGGCCTTTTTCTTTTGCAAGGATGATTTCTTCTTTAGTAAACCCGCCTTCAGGACCGATAAGCGCAAAAAAGGATGAATGATGAGGTATCAATGATGAAACTGCTTCAGTTAGCCCTACCCCGCCTTCTTCATAAAAAACAAGTCCATGAATTGAATCGTGGGCAGACAGAAAATTGTCAAACTTAACCGTTTCATGAACGACCGGGACAATACTTCTCCCTGATTGTCTTGACGCCTCTTCTGCAATTTTTCTCCATCTCGCGATCTTCTTCGTATCTCTTAACTGGCTCCTGCCGGTAATAACCGGGAGTATTTCTTTCACACCGAGTTCCGTTGTTTTTTGAACAACCATATCCATCTTTTCACCTTTGAGGAGCCCCTGTACAAGGATTATATTGAGATCAGACTCAAGATTGCAGGGAATTTTTTCCGCCACTTCAGCTACCACTTCTCTTTTGTCAGCCGTTACTATCGTTGTCCTGAAACAGTTGCCCTTGCCGTCAAAGATGGTTAAGCAATCCCCTTTCCCGCATCTCAAAACAGAGGCAAGATAATGCGCTTTTTCATCCGTGATCGAGATTCGATTATTCAGGAAAACAGGTGCAGGAAGGTATATCCTCGGCATTACAAATCCCGGTTAAGTAATGGACAGGGGATTGTCCATGAGCGGATTTGAATTCTTTCGGAGAAAGAATTCTCCTCGGAGGTCGGAACGACCGAGAATGAGCGAATGGATAATGCCCTGCCCATTATTTCTCAGCGCCTGTAAACAGATTTTTAATCTTATCCTTGAATGTCTTATTTACTTCATCACCGGTTATGCGCGCGAATTCCTCGAGCAATTCCCTCTGCTTCTGGGTAAGACTCTTTGGCACATCAATATAAACCCTTACTATCTGGTCCCCTCTGCTGGCTCCGCCAAGCCTCTGCACACCTTTCCCTTTCAAATGGAACATCTTATCTGAGGGTGTACCTGATGGAATCTTGAGCTTCTGTGTGCCGTCAATGGTCGGAACCTCTATTTCTGCGCCAAGTGCAGCCTGGGGGAATGACAGGGGGACTTCACAATAGAGGTTATTGCCATCCCGCTTAAAGAATGGATGTTCTTCGACATTCAGATAAATATAGAGGTCACCGCGGGGGCCGCCGTTAAACCCCATCTCTCCTTCATAAGAGACTCTGAGTCTGGTGCCGTTGTCAACCCCTGCCGGAACCTTAACGCTAATAGTTTTAAATTCCCTGATCCTGCCCTGCGCCTTACAAGCCTTGCAAGGGTCTGTAATCACCTTTCCTGCGCCGCCGCATGAACTGCATGTCCTGGAGATGCTGAAAAAGCCCTGCTGGATTCTTATCTGCCCTGCCCCTTTGCAGTTCTGACAGGTTGCCGGCGCTTTACCCGGAGCAGAGCCTGATCCGTTACATTCACTGCAGTTTTCCCACCTCGGCACTTCTATGGTCTTTTCTGTGCCAAAAGCAGCTTCCATGAGTGTTATATCAAGATCGTATCTGAGGTCATTCCCTTTTGTCGGCCTTGGTTTGCGATGGCCTGTAAATGTCCCGAAAAAATCACCAAAGATGTCTTCAAATATATCGCCAAACCCTGTTCCGAAAGGACTTTGGCCGGCGCCAATCCCTTCAGCAGTGCCGAACCTGTCATAATGAGCCCTTTTGTCGGTATCAATCAGACATGAATACGCCTCATTTGCCTCTTTGAACTTATCTTCTGACTCTTTGTTGTCGGGATTCCTGTCAGGGTGGTATTTCAGGGCAAGTTGCCTGAATGCCTTCTTGATATCAGCCTCGGATGCATCTCTCGATACACCAAGAATCTCATAATAATCCTTCATTCTATATAGCAGGTAGTACGTAGTTGACAGTAGATAGCAGACAGGCATTTCCCTGTTTGCAGTCTACTGCCTACAGTCTACTTTTTAGCCTTTCTTATCTTTGTCCACATCTTCAAATTCAGCCTCAACAACTTCTTCTTCAGGCCCTTTTGCTCCGGCAGTTGTTCCCCCACCAGCTTCTGATGGCCCGGCGCCTGCGCCGGCCTGTGCGCCGGTTCCTTTATACATATGTTCTGCCAGTTTGTGTGATTTGGTCGTAAGGTTTTCAACTGCAGATTTTATTTCTGACGCCTCATTGCTGGTATCTTTTGCCTTTCTGCATCTTTCAACCGCCTCTTCAATATCCTTCTTTTCCGGCTCACTCAGTTTATCACCATAATCCTTCAGCGACTTTTCTACTGAATAAATGAGTGTATCAGCCTCATTCCTCGCTTCAGCAAGCTGTTTCCTCTTCTTGTCCTCTTCTGAATGTGACTCTGCATCACGCATCATTTTCTTGATCTCGTCTTCGTTAAGGCCGCTCGTTGCTGTTATCCTTATGGACTGCTCTTTGCCTGTCCCAAGGTCTTTTGCGGAGACATGCAATATGCCGTTTGCATCAATGTCAAAGGTCACTTCAACCTGTGGAATTCCCCTCGGCGCAGGTGGGATGCCTATGAGCTCAAAATTGCCAAGGAGCTTGTTATCTGCAGCCATCTCCCTTTCACCCTGACAGATCTTGATTGTGACAGCGGGCTGATTATCTGAAGCAGTCGAAAATACCTGACTCTTCTTTGTCGGGATGGTCGTGTTTCTCTCTATGATCTTTGTAAAGATGCCACCGAGTGTCTCAATACCCAAAGAGAGGGGTGTAACGTCAAGGAGGAGAACCTCTTTCACATCTCCTTTCAGAACAGCAGCCTGAATAGCTGCTCCGACAGCAACCACCTCGTCGGGATTTACTGTTTTGTTCGGCTCTTTGCCGAAGAAATTCTGCACTGTCTGCTGGACTTTCGGGGCTCTTATCTGGCCGCCGACAAGCAGAATTTCATCTATGTTAGATGCGGAGAGGTTTGCATCAGATAAGGCATTTTTGCATGGACCTATTGTATTTTCTATGAGGTCTCCAACAAGCTGCTCCAATTTTGATCTTGAGATTTTCATCAGCAGATGTTTTGGCCCTGTGGCATCAGCAGTGACAAACGGAAGGTTTATCTCTGTCTCCATTGCTGTTGAAAGCTCTATCTTGGCCTTCTCAGCAGCTTCCTTCAACCTCTGCAATGCCATTTTATCATTCTTCAGGTCTATACCCTGGTCTTTTTTAAATTCCTCGACCATCCAGTCCATGATTCTGAGGTCAAAATCATCGCCGCCCAGATATGTATTGCCGTTTGTTGATTTAACCTCTATAACACCTTCCCCGATCTCAAGTATGGATATGTCGAATGTGCCGCCGCCGAGGTCATAGACGCCTATCTTTTCCTCTTTCTTCTTATCCATTCCATATGCAAGCGCTGCTGCTGTTGGTTCGTTGATGATCCTGAGCACATTCAGTCCTGCGATCCTCCCGGCATCTTTTGTAGCCTGACGCTGGCTGTCGTCGAAATATGCCGGCACAGTGATAACAGCCTCTGTTACCGGTTCTCCAAGATAATCTTCAGCAGCCTGCTTGAGCTTTTGCAGTATCATTGCTGATACCTCCGGCGGAGAATATCGTTTGCCCTGTATTTCTACATGGGCATCGCCGTTTGACGCCTCAGTGATCTTGTAGGGAAGTCTTTTTTTGGCATGTTCAACTTCAGGTGTGTTGTATTTTCTTCCCATGAGCCTTTTGATGGAAAATATCGTATTCTCGGGATTTGTTATCGACTGTCTTTTTGCAATCTGTCCGACAAGCCTTTCTCCCTTGTCAGTAATGGCCACAACAGACGGTGTCGTCCTGGTTCCTTCCTGATTGGGGATGACCACAGTGTCACCTGCCTGAACAACTGCTACTACAGAGTTTGTAGTCCCAAGATCTATTCCAACTGCTTTTCCCATATTAATATTCCTCCTCTATATTTTTATTTATCTCTGTTTCTTCCTGCTCCCCGCTTTTGACCGTCTTTTTTGATACAGCCACTAAAGCAGGACGCAGGACTTTATCTCTCAGCATATATCCACGCCTGAACTCCTCCACAACTGTATTGTTTTCAGTGTCGTTACGCTCAACCTGTGACATGGCATGGTGAACCACTGGATCAAATGGTTTTCCATCCGCTTCTATCGCAGTCAACCCGAATTTTTCGAGTGTCTTCCTGAGATCCCTTAGTGTTATTTCCACACCCTGGACAAGACCTGAAGAAACCTCGTTCGATGCGTGTTTCAAAGCCATTTCAAGGTGATCAATAAACGGAAGGATTTCATAGAGGAGACTTTCATTGCTGTATTTAATAAGCTCCTCTTTATCCTTACTGACCCTTTTTTTGTAATTATCAAATTCAGCATAGAGCCTTAGATATTTACCGTTTTTTTCCTGCAATTCTGCTGAAAGCTGTGCCCTTTCAGCAACAGGTGTTTTTCCATCGTTTC
>VGWX01000131.1 GCA_016873615.1 Nitrospira sp.
CTCTGTGGCATGATCCCCTCGTCAGCAGCTATAACAAGAAGAACAAGGTCTATACCGCCGGCGCCTGCAAGCATGTTCTTGATAAGTCTCTCATGTCCCGGAACATCCACGATACCAACGGTTAGGCCATCAGGATAATGCAGGTCTGCAAAACCGAGATCAATGGTAATGCCGCGCTCTTTCTCTTCTTTGAGCCTGTCAGGATCTATTCCTGTAAGGGCCTTTACGAGAGAGCTCTTGCCGTGATCAATATGTCCTGCAGTTCCGAGTATTGTATATCGCATAAGGATATCCTTTTATTGTCAGTAAATTATTATACCTAAAGATAGCACTTGAATTTTTGATTTATTGTTTTAAGCTATCAACTTCCCTGCCTTAAGAAGCTCTTTCTTAGTCCCGTTTTTCTTAATCAAGGTTACTGTCGGCTTGAAGAAAACAAAGTCCTTGTGGAACGGGGTCTGAACTTTTCCGCCGAATGAGCTGTTGTCACCGAAGGCAAAATGTATCGTGCCGAAAATCTTTTCTGCCTCAAGAACATTATCAGGCCTCTTTGCAGCCTTATTCGTGCCGATCCCGAGTTCAGCGATATTCCTGTTTTCAGGCCTTTCAGCAAGTTTCATCCTGAGGTCTTCTGTGTACTCATCTTTGCCGTAGATATCAGCAACGCAACCATCTTTTACAGTAACGGTTAAGGGAGATGTGAGTTGCCTTGTCGGAGACCATTCAAGGACAAGTCTTCCCTGCGCTGTTCCTTCGACAGGCGCCAGGTAGACCTCGCCTGCGGGGAGGTTGCTGAAAGATCCCTGTCTGGTCAGGATTCCTGTGTCTGACAAAACCTTTCTTCCCTTTGCAGAGAAAGAGATGCGGGTGCCATTCGGTGTTTTTACCTCAATATGTTCGGCTGTTTTTACTAATTTAGCGATACTGTTTGTCATTTTTGCCAATGCCTTCCAGTCAACATTCATAGACCCTTCAAGCATCGAGATATCAAAGATAGGCATGCTTGCATATCTGCAACCGCAAATCCTTGTCAGAAAATCCCGGAACCTGGTATGGCTTGTGGAAAAATTCGAGAGGGCGATAACGCAGTCAACAGCATTTTTGTTGTATCGTCTGATGATATTTTCAGCCCTTTTTATATCTTTTTCTTTTGCAGTTTTATTCAGAATTGGATTAAAGATCCCATCTTTCTTCAGCGCCCTGACTGCTTTTTCTCCGAATGCAAGCTCCCAGAGTTCCTGAGGGGGCTCTGAACCGTGACTGCCTGTTGCAGGATATTCAAAAGATATGATTGATTTACAGAAGCTCTTGCCTGTCTCAGCAGCAAGCATAGAGAGGCATCTGAGCTTTGATCTTCTCTCCCTGTCTGATTCATGAATATCTTCTCTGTCTGTCACTTTGTCATTAAAGAGAAGAACACGCTCATGTTTTTTTACGCTGAGGTTGACCCTGAATATATCCCTTAGAGTACAGGTTATCAAGGTGATTTTATTTGAATAAAAATTCCATCTGTTTAAGATGTGCGCCGGGGAAACTGATCGGATAGTTGCAGTCAAAGCAGGCAGTACAGTAATTATGAGGAGCAGGGACAATCTTCCTGAGACCTTCCAGACTGAGATAAGCAAGGGAATCAGCAGTCACATATTTCCTGATCTCATCGACGAGATGAGTGGAGGCGATCAGTTCCCTTCTTGTGGGCGTATCTATGCCGTAAAAGCAGGGGCCGATTGTCGGAGGAGAGCTTATCTTCAAATGGATCTCTTTTGCACCTCCTCCTTCCCGCAGCATTTTAACAATCTTCTTGCTTGTGGTGCCTCTGACTATTGAGTCGTCAATGACTATGACTCTTTTCCCTTCGAGGATCTTTCGAACAGGGTTCAGTTTTATCTTCACACCAAAATGTCTGATGTTGTTTTTTGGTTCTATAAAAGTCCGTCCGACATAGTGGTTTCTTATAAGACCGAAATCGAACGGTATTTTACTCTCTTCTGAAAATCCGATTGCTGCCGGTACCCCGGAGTCAGGCACAGGAATAACAAGGTCAGCCTCTGTAGTCGACTCCCTTGCGAGTTGTCTCCCGAATTCTTTCCTCATCTCGTTTACATTAAGGCAACCGAAGATGTTGCTGTCAGGCCTCGAAAAATAGATGAATTCGAAGACGCAGAAGGCTTTCCTCTGATTGTTGAATATCTTCAGCGATTCAAGCCCCTGCTCATTTATGATAAGCACTTCTCCGGGTTCTATGTCACGTATGTAGGTCGCATCTATCAAGTCAAAGGCACATGTCTCTGATGCTATGACATAAGCGCCGTCCTTCATGCCAAGGCTGAGTGGTCTGACACCGAAAGGATCCCGTATCGCGATAAGTTCTTTCTCTCTGAGAATTAGCAGGCTGAATGAACCGCTGATCTGGGTAATTGCATGGGCTACTCTTTCATAAAAGTCATTTCCTTTGGAATGAGCAATGAGGTGCACAATTACTTCACTGTCTGATGAAGACTGGAATATTGCCCCTTCGTCCTCCAGTGATGCCCTGAGGTCGGTAGCGCTGACAAGATTTCCGTTATGGGCTATGGCAAGTGTTCCGAGTGCGAAATTTGCAACTATAGGCTGAACATTCTTCAGCACACTGGTGCCGGCTGTCGAATATCTGTTATGGCCTATTGCCATATAGCCGGGGAGCCTTCTGAGCCTTTTTTCACTGAAAATATCGGCAACAAGGCCCATGGACTTTTCAAGGAAGAGCTGCCTCCCGTCAGAAGAGCATATGCCGGCGCCCTCCTGCCCTCTGTGCTGAAGCGCATAAAGCCCAAGATATGTAAGGTTTGCTGCTTCCGGGTGCCCGTATATCCCGAATACGCCGCACTCTTCGTGGATGTCGTGGAACATAAGTAGATTTATTTTAACATATATGTGTTTTTCAATTGACCTTATTTTCATTCTATGGTAGAAAAATAGATGAACGAAAAGCAGAAATTGCTCTCTCATCTCCCTTCTGTTGATGAAATCCTGAAAAGCGGGCAGGGGATGGCATGGCTCGATACCTATCCGAGAAGGTATGTTATTCAGGGCATAAGAGAAGGGATCGACCGGAAAAGAAAAGATATTTTCGAAGGTCTCTCTGCTGATCTCTCTGCTGAAGTTATGATGGCAGATATAGAGAATATTATAGCAAGGCTCTCCTCTTTTAGCCTTATACCATTGATTAATGCAACAGGCGTTGTAATACATACAAACCTTGGCCGTTCGACCCTTTCTGAACAGGTACTTGAGAATATTATCCGGGTTTCCGGGAGCTATTCGAATCTTGAATATGATATTGATAAGGGGAAAAGGGGGAAGAGGTATGCGCATATTAAACGAATTCTCAGGGAAGTGACAGGCGCGGAGGACGCGCTTATTGTGAACAACAATGCTGCTGCTGTACTGCTCTGTCTGAATACCCTGTCAAAAGGAAAAGAGGTGATTGTTTCAAGAGGCGAACTCGTCGAGATCGGGGGGTCTTTCAGGATGCCTGACGTTATGTCAGCAAGCGGGGCCGTACTTCATGAGGTTGGGACAACAAACAAAACCCACCTTTTTGACTATGAAAAGGCGATAAATGAAAACACCTCTTTAATTTTGAAGATACATAAATCAAATTACCGGATTAAGGGGTTTACTGATGAGGTATCCATTGATGACCTCGTCAGACTCGGAAGAAAGCATTACATCCCTGTTATGTTCGACCTCGGAAGCGGGTGTCTTATAGATTTAAAGCCATTCGGTGTCCATGATGAACCGTCAGTCAAAGAGATTGTGAAAACAGGGGTTGACCTTACAAGCTTCAGCGGAGACAAGCTCCTCGGCGGTCCACAGGGTGGGGTAATTATAGGGAACAGGGAGTACATAGAAAAGCTTAAGAAGAATCCCATGACAAGGGCCTTGAGGATAGACAAACTGACTCTCGCCGGGTTTGAGGCAACGCTGATGGAATATATTGATGAAGAAAAGGCAATTGAAAATATTCCGACACTCAGGATGCTCCTGCAAAGGCCCGAAGTGATAAAGAAACGGGCAAATAAGATAGCGAACAAATTGAGGAGAGAAATAAAAGATGCCAATATCAAGGTAATGACCGACTCATCCAGGGCCGGCGGCGGTTCACTTCCGGAAGAAGATCTTCCAACCTACGTTGTATCTATAAAAGCTGCTGAACCATCTGTTAATGAACTTGAGGAAAGATTGAGAATGGGTAAGCCTCCGATTATCACGAGAATAAAAGAGGACTCCTTAATCATTGATGCAAGAACAATCAGGGACAGAGATATCGAGATCCTTGTGAAGGGAGTGAAGGCAGCAATACTAAAAGATGCTGCTTCATGAGGAAGATTTTTTGTCTGCATATTTACTTCACAAATAGACTTTAAGCTGTCGGGACATTTCTCAGATTCCTCAAAAAAACCAGATACTATCGGTGACAGTTAATCCGAATAATGCAATTAACCACAGAGAACACGGAGAAACATATTGATAATAAAAGAGACCCTATCAGTTTTTATAATTTCCTCTGTGCACTATTTTATGCAAGATTGAGTCTTAATTGTTTTCAAAAATATAACACGAGGACACGTAACCTTTCAGTGAAGCGGGTAAAAATTAATTCCCCTCTTTGGTAAAGAGGGGATAGGGGAGATTTTATTAAATGATTTCAAGGTAATATAAAAATCCCCCCTTGCCCCCCTTTTCCAAAGTGGGGATATATTCACCCTTCACTGAATAGTTACGAGGACACAGAGAATTGCTTGAAATTAAAGTCTTTTTAAAGTTTAAAATACCTCTGTGAACTCTGTGGTTTTATTTAAATGCATTTTTTGGTTAAGTTATCGTAGCATGGAAACTATGAATCAACAAAATAACAGACAATGCCTTCTGCTATTTTTAAAATATCCGGAGAGGGGAA
>VGWX01000132.1 GCA_016873615.1 Nitrospira sp.
CACAGGGGTTTCTGCACTGAAAATGCTGTGGATAAATGCCTCCAGAACGCCTTTGAGGTCGCTGAAGGCAATGTCAGTATCAACAATGAATCCTTCCACCTGGTGGAACATGGGAGTGTGGGATACATCCGCATCACAGCGATAAACCTTACCGGGAGCAACAATCTTTAAGGGAGGCTTCCTTTTCTCCATAACCCTTACCTGTACAGGAGAAGTATGCGTCCTGAGAACAACATCATCAGAAATGAAAAAGGTATCCTGCATGTCTCTTGCAGGATGATCCTTGGGAAAATTCAACGCCTCAAAATTGTAATAGTCGTGCTCTACCTCAGGGCCTTCTGCTATTTCAAATCCCATAGAAACGAAAATTGCGGTTATCTCAGAAAGAATCCTGGTAATCGGATGTTCTCTTCCAAACGGAGTAAACTTGCCGGGCAGGGTTATATCTATAGCTTCTGAAAGGATACGTCTTTTATACTCTTCACTCTTGAGAAGAGATTCTATTCTGTCTATCTCTTCTTCTATATAGACCTTTACTTCATTTACTGTCTTGCCGTATGCAGGTCTTATTTCAGGAGAGATTGCGGAAAGGGTCCTGAGCTTTGTTGTAACAAGACCCTTTTTCCCGAGATATTTTACTTTAAGCTGCTGGAGTTCAGGCAGTGTTGCAGTTGCTTTTGATTCCTGCTGAAATGAAGCCTTAAGAGAGAGGAGGTCCTCCACTTTTTTACTTTAACTTTTTACTTTCTCAACGAGTTGACTGAAAGCAGCAGGATCATTGTAAGCCATATCAGCAAGCGCCTTCCTGTTTAATGTAATATTTGCCTTCTTCACCCCTGACATGAACTGGCTGTAACTGAGTCCCAGGGCGCGTACAGCTGCATTGATCCTGATTATCCAGAGAGACCTGAATTCACGTTTCTTTGCCTTACGATCCCTGTATGCATATTGCATCGCCTTATCAACAGCTTCAGTTGCAACCCTGAACAGGCGACTCTTGGCTCCATAATAGCCTTTTGCCTTCTCTAACAGCTTTTTCCTTCTTCTTCTGGTCTTAAATCCACCCTTTACTCTTGGCATCTATTCCTCCCCAATAAAAGTGAAAAGTTAGAAGTTAAAAGTTGAACGTTTTCAAAACTCTTAACTCATAACTCGTAACTCTTAACTTTATTTACAGATATGGTAGTAATCTTTTTATGCTAACAGATTCTTTTTCGGAAACTAAAGAAGCTTGCCTCAGCCTTCTTGTCCTCTTAGCCGGTTTACCGGTAAGAAGATGACTCTTATACCCGCTGTGCCTCTTTATCTTTCCAGTACCTGTTACTTTAAACCTCTTTGCAGCCCCTCTATGGGTTTTAAGCTTCGGCATCTCATCCTCCGTAAAAAAAGCAATTCGCTATGCGCTAAAATTTCGGATTTTTATTATAACAGATTTTGCAAAAGAAAACATTTTAATATTGAACTGACTTGAATACGGTTGAGGCTGACTTCTTCGGTTAAGTTATAACCTGTTGGCTTTATTAAACTCTAACTTTTCGGTCCAACTACCATGGTTATGCGATTACCTTCAAGCTTTGGAGCATGCTCTACACTGAATTTTCCGGTCAGCAACTGGTTTATCTTATCGAATACCTTCATTCCAAGCTCAGGCCTGATAGCCTCTCTTCCTTTAAAGAACATGGTAATCTTTGCTTTGTTGCCGTCATCAAGAAAACGTCTTATATTTCTTACTTTCAGTCCAAGGTCATATTCTGTTATCTGTGGTCTGATCTTGATTTCCTTTACGCTGATTGTCTTTTTCTGTGTCTGTTTTTTACTTAACTGGTACCTGTATTTTCCAAAGTCAAGTATTTTGCACACCGGGGGGACAACCTCAGGCGCAACTTCAATCAGATCAAGACCTCTGTCATCGGCAATTTTCAATGCCTCGCTAATCGATATTATCCCATGCTGACTTCCGTCAGCATCTATTAATCTGACTTCCTTAGCCCTTATCTGTTCATTAACTCTGATATCTTTGCTTATCTTCTCACCTCCTGAATTTATGATTCCAGACTTTTATTGTTTACCTTTTCCTTTATTATCCCTATAAAATCCTCAATTGTGAACGGGCCTATATTTTCACCTGTCCGTTTCCTGACCGTAACTGTTTTTTCTAAAAATTCTTTATCGCCTATTATAACCAAATAAGCACTTTCATAATAGTGGCATTTCTTATTTTATGACCGATCTTCTCATTGTCAAGGTTCAATTCGGTACGTATCTCTGCTGCCCTTAACTGCTCTGATAATGATAATGCATAATCTGCATGCCTTTCTGCAATTGTAAGAATTTCTACCTGAACAGGCGCAAGCCAAAGGGGAAATGCACCTGAATAATGCTCTATCAATATGCCGAAAAACCTCTCGAGCGAACCCATCAAAGCCCTGTGTACCATTATGGGCCTGTGCTCTTTGCCGTCACTGCCTCTGTATGTTATGTCAAACCTTTCAGGGTTATTGAAATCAACCTGAATAGTGCTGCATTGCCATGGTCTTTTTAAAGAATCCTTAACCTTAATATCTATTTTAGGACCGTAAAAAACACCCTCTCCCGGGTCTATCTCATATGAGAGGCCTTTTATTTCGAGAGCTTTCTTCAGGGCATTGGTTGATCTCTCCCAGTTTTCAGGCGTCCCGACAAATTTTTCCGGTCTTGTTGAAAGGTAGATGTCATACTCAACAAAACCAAAGGTCTTCAGTACAAAAAGGGTAAAATCGAGGACATTCAATATCTCTTCCTCTATCTGATCCTCTCTGCAGAATATGTGCGCATCATCCTGCGTGAATCCCCTTACACGTAAAAGACCGTGCAATACACCGGATCGTTCATATCTGTAAACCGTTCCCAATTCAGCATACCGTATCGGAAGGTTTTTGTAACTCCTTAATGAATTTTTGAATACATGAATATGAAAGGGGCAGTTCATCGGCTTGATTTCATAGTCTATCCCCTCTATCTCCATCGGAGAATACATGTTCTCCCTGTAAAAATCGAGGTGCCCGCTTATCTGCCATAAATTCAGCTTGGCTATATGCGGAGTATACAGAACCTTATATCCGGACTTGTAATGTTCCTTAAGCCAGAAATCCTCTATCGACCTCCGTATCAAAGCGCCATTCGGATGCCAGATAATAAGCCCCGCTCCAATTTCATCGCTGGCGCTGAACAGATCGAGTTCTTTCCCAAGCCTTCTGTGATCTCTCTTTTTTACCTCTTCGAGAAAATCAAGGTATTTTGTTAAGTCTTTCTTATCAGTAAAAGATGTGCCATAAATTCTCTGGAGCATCTTATTTTTTTCATTGCCGCGCCAGTATGCGCCTGCAACACTCAAAAGCTTGAACGCGGTAACCATTCCTGCAGACTTAATATGCGGGCCCCTGCAGAGGTCAACAAATCCGCCTTCTTCATAGAGAGAGACTTCTTCATCGGGTATCTCTCCAAGAAGTTCAACTTTGTAATCCTCCCCCATCTTCCTGAAAAGCTCGACAGCCTCTTTTTTTGAAACAATCCTGCAGACAAAAGGACTGTTCTGCCTTATGATTTCTGCCATCTTTTTTTCGATTAAAGAAAGGTCTTCCGGTGTAAGAGGCCTGCCGATGTCAAAATCATAATAGAATCCCTCATCGATAGCAGGACCTATGGCAAGCTTTGTCTCAGGGAAGAGCGCCTTTACAGCATGGGCCATTATATGGGATGTGCTATGTCGGTAAGTTTCTCTGTCTTCCCTGGAATTGAAGTCGATACTGTTAATCCAAAAACCTCCAGAAAAAATTACAATAAGAAAAAACTAAATTATGATACATAATTTTACTCACGTATTTCAATAAGTTTGATATAAATCAAACCGCAACAGATCAAACACCCTTTATATCCCTTTATTTTGATAATAGGCCATAAGTGTTTTATAATAAAAAATGGGTTTACTTGAGATAAATAAATTTCCCGATAAAATTTTGAAGCAAAAAACTCTTCCTGTTAAGAATTTAGATAGCCTGACCCAGCATCTTATCGACAACATGATCGAGACAATGCATTTTGCAAGGGGGCTGGGTCTGGCAGCAAATCAGGTAGGTGCAACAAAGAGGCTCTGTGTCATTGACCTGAGCGTAAAGGAAGATAAAGGGCCATTAATCGTGCTGGTGAATCCTGTCATTGTTGAAAAGGAAGGAATGATTGATGCAGAAGAAGGCTGCCTGAGCATCCCCGGATATATGACATCTATAAAAAGGCCTGAAAAGGTCTTTATAAAAGGCATCAGCAGAGAAGGCAAAGATATCGAATTGGAAGGGACAGGTCTTCTCGCCAGGGTGCTTCAGCATGAAATAGACCATCTCGACGGACTTCTCTTTATTGACAGGATGAGCCCCATCAGGAGAGAATTTTTTAAAAGACGTTATAGGAAATTATTAAAAGAAGCAAAAGAAGAAAAATGATCTTTTTCTTTTTTTGTCATTCCGGCTCGTCCGGTCACCTCTTCTCCTCAGCGAACCCGCCTGAGTGCGGGAGCGACTCGCCGAGGCGAGAATCCTTCTTTTAATGCTATATTCTGTTTCAGGTTCATTCCAATGCGTATAGTATTCTTTGGTACCCCTTTCTTTGCTCTTCCGACACTTAAGGCTCTCCTTCATTCAGAAGAAGTCATTGCGGTTATAACACAGCCTGATAAAAGAAAAGGCAGAGACCATATGTCTTCACCCTCCCCTGTCAAAGAATTTGCCCTCGATAATGAGATTAAGGTTTTACAGCCTGTAAAAATAAAAGATCCTTTATTTCTTGATGAGCTGAGAGACATGAATCCGGAGATTATTATTGTTGCTGCATATGGAAAAATATTGCCTTTGCAGATTCTCAGCCTCCCGGAGCATGGTTGTATA
>VGWX01000133.1 GCA_016873615.1 Nitrospira sp.
CGGATGTCATAAAGAAGTTTATGGAGCTTGGTTATATGCCTACAATAAACCAGCCTGTTGACTCTGAGGCAGCCTTATTGATCGCAGAAAGTTTCGGTGTGAAACTTGAGCTTGCTGCAATTGAAGAAGATACAGTTGATGAAGAGGCGCTTGAAGACCTCAGTACATTATTGCCCCGCCCCCCTGTAATCACCATAATGGGACATGTCGACCATGGGAAGACGTCACTCCTTGATGCAATACGCGAAACAAAGGTTACAGAGACTGAGGCGGGCGGCATTACACAGCATATTGGCGCATATAAAGTGAACCTTGAGGGCAAAAACATTGTATTTCTCGATACACCGGGCCATGAGGCATTCACTTCAATGAGGGCAAGAGGAGCAAAGGTTACAGATATCGTTGTCCTTGTCGTTGCCGCAGATGATGGTGTAATGCCACAGACTATTGAGGCCATAAATCATGCAAAAGCGGCAAATGTCCCGATTGTTGTGGCAATAAATAAAATTGATAAGCCTGAGGCTAATCCTTCGAAAGTAAAAAATGAACTTTCCGAACAAGGGATTATCTCAGAAGAATGGGGCGGTCAGAATATCTTTGTGGAAGTCTCTGCAAAAAAACGCATCGGCATAGAAAAAGTTCTCGAGATGATTCTCCTTCAGGCCGAAGTGATGGAACTGAAGGCCAACCCCGACAAGCCTGCACGGGGCACGATCATTGAAGCAAAGCTCGATAAAGGCAGAGGACCTGTCGCAACCGTACTGGTGCAATCAGGCACCCTCAGCATCAGCGATGCATTTCTCGCCGGTATTCATGCAGGAAAAGTCCGTGCTTTGATAGATGACAGCGGCAAACGGATCACCGAGGCCGGACCATCAACGCCTGTTGAAGTAATCGGGTTCTCAGACGTTCCGTCCTCAGGGGATATCTTTTCAGTCGTTGAGGATGAAAAGAGGGCAAGACAGGTGGCCCTTGCCAGACAACAGAAGCAGAAGCTTGCAGAAATCGCAAGGACAAGAAAACTTACCCTTGATGAAATCTACGCAAAAATAAAAGAGGGAGAAATTCGCGAACTCTTTATCATTATAAAGGGTGATGTTCAGGGATCTGTCGAAGCGATGAAAGACGCTCTCGAAAACATCACTCACCCGCAGGTAAAGGTGAAGGTGATCCACTCGTCAGTCGGCGGCATCAATGAATCAGACGTTATGCTCGCCACCGCCTCAAGCGCGATTATCATCGGATTTAACGTGAGACCTGAATTAAAAGCTTCTCAGGTTGCTGAAAAAGAGGGTGTTGATATACGGCTTTACAATGTTATATATGAGGCGATCGAAGACGTAAGGAAGGCGCTCGAGGGTCTTCTTGAACCCACTCTTAAGGAAAAGATACTCGGGAGAGCCGAAGTGCGTCAGATCTTTCCTGTATCAAGAGTCGGAACAGTTGCAGGATGCTATGTTCTTGATGGTTTTATGAGCAGAGCAAGTGACGGCCTCAGAATTATCAGGGATAACATTGTTGCATATGAAGGAAAGATAAGTTCCCTGAAGAGATTCAAGGAAGATGTCAAAGAGGTTCAGACAGGATATGAATGCGGCATCATGATAGAAAATTTCAACGACCTGAAAGTCGGAGATATAATCGAAAACTACATAATCGAAAAAATAGCCGCAAAACTATGAAGACCGTAAAGAGTAAACGGTAAACAGTTATGAGTTGCAATCTTTTGAATTTTTTACTGTTCACTCTTCACTATTAACATTTCACGGAATTATGCTTCCATATAAACGCTCGCAGAGAGTCAGCGATCTTATGAGAGAAGAGATCTCTGATATAATTTTTCACAAACTGAAAGATCCCAGAATCGGTTTTGTGACGGTTACCGGTGTTGATGTCACTGATGATCTTAAAATGGCTTTCGTTTACATCAGCATCCTTAAAGAAGAGGAAAAGAAGACAACTCTTGATATCCTGAATTCTGCAAAAAGTTTTATACGCAGCGACCTGGCAAAAAGACTCCGCATGAGATCAATACCAGCCATAGAGTTCAGGTTGGACGCATCCATTGAGTATGGCGACAAAATAGAAAAACTTATAAAAGAGATCAGGAAAAAAGATGAAGGTTCCTCCTGAACTCATCTCCTTCCTTAAAGAAAAAGACAATTTTTTTATCGCTACCCATATCAATCCTGACGGAGATGCCATTGGTTCATCAATTGCCCTTTTATTTGCCCTCGAATCAATAGGGAAGAATGCCCTGATCTATGACAAGGACCCTGTGCCTGAGATTTACAGGTTTTTGCCGGGCCATGAAAGATTTATACATTCAATCTCCGGTCTTACCCCATCAGCTCACAACCTTATCCTGTTAGATTGTAACAGTTTGGACCGGGTTGGGATTGATGGGGTCAACTTTCCTTTCGCATCTGTCATAGACCACCATGAGACTGAAAATGAGTTCGGGGATATCAAATGGGTTGAACCGGATGCTGCTGCAACAGGGATGATGGTGTTCTACATACTGAAAACAATGGGACTGGAAATAACCTGTGAGATCGCTATAAACCTCTATGCCGCCATTGTTATCGACACAGGAGGTTTCCGATACAGCAACACTGATGCTGAAGTTTTGAGGGTTGCTGCAGAGCTTGTACAGGCCGGTGCAAACCCCGGGGAGATTTCAAAAAGTCTTTATGAGATGTGGTCTGAAAAGAGATTTCAACTTCTGATGATGGCCTTAAACACACTTGAAATACGCAATAATGTTGCTTTTACAGCAGTTACAAAGGAAATGTTTACAAAGACAGGCGCCGGGCCTGAGGATACCGAGCATTTCTCGAATTTCCCGAGGATGATGCAGGATATCAGGATATCTGTATTCTTCAGGGAAACAGGTGATAATGAGTGGAAGGTTAGCCTACGTTCAAGGGGAGAGGTGAATGTTGCGCGTATTGCAGAACTGTTCAAGGGCGGCGGTCATAAAAATGCCGCGGGCTATAAAGTAAAAGCAACCCTTGAATCTTCGAAGGAATTACTCCTCAAATCTATTGCACAACTGAAAGTTTTTCAGACCTGAAAACCTACTCCAATCTCCCCAAAACTGTAAGAAACGCCTGAACTGCCTGGGGTTCAAACTGGGTCCCGCTGCACTTTTTTAGTTCTGATATGGCATATTCTCTCGGCGGGGCAGACCGGTATGGCCGGTCTGAAGTCATGGAATCATAGGAATCAGCAATAGATATGATCTTTGCCAGAAATGGTATTTCATCATACTTCAATCTGTCAGGATAGCCTTTGCCGTCCAATCTTTCATGGTGATGTCTGATGATCGGCAACAGGTTTGTAAATTGACTTATGGGTTTCAGAATCTCCTCCCCACGCACAGGATGCATCCGTATGAGGGCGAATTCCTCATCAGTCAGTTTGCCCTGCTTGTCCAGTATCTGGTCATAGGTGCCGATTTTGCCTATATCATGGAGAAGCGCCGCTATCCTCAATATTTCGATATCTCTTTCAGGAAACCCGAGTTCCATAGCAATTGCTACGGAATAAGAAGTAACCCGTTCAGAGTGACCTTTTGTCCACGGGCTTTTAGCATCAATTGCATTAACAAAAGAATGGATAAGGCTTTCATGGAGATCTTTCAGTCCTTTATAAGAAACATCAAGTTCCTTGAGCATATTAAAAAACGCGTCCTTGCTTTCAACCAGTTTATGTTCATCCTCTTTCGTCTTTGTAATATCAACAAGCGAAACAACAAATGCCTTTGTAATGCCTTCATGATCAGGGATAGGCGCTACATATTGTTTAAAATATTTATTCAATTTCTCGTCATAAAATTCTATATCTTTCAGATACGAATTGTTCTGAACACTCATCTGTTCTTTAAACTGGCTGTAGTGAACCATTTCAGAATAGGGTTTCCCTTTTATATTCTCAAAAGGAACTTCAAAAGTCAGGGAGGCATACTTATTTGCCCTGAGGATATTAAAATCCATATCAATTAAAAATACACCGTACGGCATCGAATCGAAAGTTGTCCTCCATTCCTCTGAAGCATGCTCAAGCCTCTTCTGATACAGTTTGTGCTCGGTGTTTTTTTTGTCAATGCCCGCTATCGTATTATTCAAAACATCCTTAAGGGCTAACAGCAGTTCTATCTGTGATTCTCCTGTTACCCTGGCGCTCAGTTCACCCTTTGCTACCCTGTGCAGCACATCAAAGTACTCTGCAAGCACCATGGCAAACTCATGGGATTGATCAACGATCTCCCTAATATCTTTCGCCGTCAGGTTAATCACCTCTTTTAATTTACTGATCAGTTCAATTTCTGAAGTTTCAGGTATCCTCACTGTGGGGTCACCTGCAGATATCTTTTTCAACGCCTCAAAGACTTCGGATAAACCGATGGCCAGTTCCATGCCCATACTTTCCAGTTCACTGTCCCTGTCCCGGACCATCCGGGTGAATTCCTTCATCTGCTTATTTATCAGCAGACAGCTTTTTCTTATAGCTGGTAAATCCATATTCTTCTTGAAAACCCTGCAATCCAGGCACATTTCTATCTTGTCTATAAACTTTCCCTGTATCTCTTTCCGGCAATGGGTCCCTGATAACAGCCAGCATCTGAGATCCGGTTTCTTATATGCCGGGCAATCCTTCTCATCACATTTGAATGCTTCCCAGCATTTTATCTTTTCATTTTTCTTGTCTTTAATCATCTGGTTTAAGTTTTCCCGCCTCACAGCACATATACTAATGAGTTCATAAGTAAGGACACCTTTAAACACCCTCCCCTTTATCCCCTCCCCTTGTATGATAGAGGATAGGGTAAATTAACAATGAACTTAACCACGGGTGT
>VGWX01000134.1 GCA_016873615.1 Nitrospira sp.
GTTATGTGTTATAATGTCAATAATGATAAAAACCTTTGCAGATAAAGAGTCGGAGAACCTCTATATAACCGGGAAAACCAAAAGATTCTCCGAAGCTGTCTGTAAAGCCGGGATAAGAAAGCTTGATTATTTGAATGCGGCAAAAAACCTTCAGGATCTAAAAATTCCGCCTGGAAACAGGCTTGAAGCTTTGAAAGGAAAATATGAGGGAAAGTATAGTATCAGAATCAATGACCAATATCGTATTGTATTCCGGTTTATTGATTCAGATGCGTATGATGTAAAAATTACAGATTATCACTAAGGGAGCAAAAATTATGTTTAATGTGAAAAGAAAACCAACTCATCCAGGTGAAGTATTAAAAATTGAGTTTATGGAGCCACTCGGACTGACACAGTCTCAGATTGCAAAAGAATTGAACACGACCTTTCGTACTGTAAATGAGCTTGTGAATGAAAAAAGAAATGTTAGTCCTGAAATGGCAGTAAAATTGGCCCGATACTTTGGGACTTCAGAGGAACTTTGGCTGAACCTTCAAAATCAGCATGACCTTTATCAGATCAAGGCTAAAAGAATGAAAATTCTAAGGTGTATAAAGCCTTATAGCAAGCTTCACAAACAAGCTGTGTAACGGGCAGTTATGTGTGTTTAGAGGCTGAATAACCAGGTTAATCGTGGAAGCCATGTGCGGCTATATTAAATAAACTAAACCTTCAGAGCAATTTAAAATTAATCAAGGAGGCATAACATGAGAAAGAGATATCTTTTTGTTGCTTTTGTTGTAATTCTTTTGATAACTGTTTTTGGGACTATGGCAGATGCAGATAGCGGAGAGAAGAAACCCGGGATTCTTTCCTCCGGACTGGAAGACCAGTTCGGCATAGCAATAACCATCTACAATGTTAACCTTGGACTTGTAAAGGATCAGAGGGAGATAAAACTTGATAAAGGGACTGGTGAACTGAGGTTTATGGATGTTGCTTCACAGATAATCCCAGCGAGCGTCTCCATTAAATCCCTGATAGACCCTTCAAGCCTTCAGGTACTCGAACAGAACTATGAATACGACCTTCTGAATCCCCAGAAACTTCTCGATAAATATGTGGGGAAAGAGGTAAAACTTTATTACAAAAATCCATACACTGAAAGGGAAGAGGTTGTAACAGCAACACTTCTGTCAAATAACGGAGGGCCGATATTTAAAACAGGCAATGAAATAACATTTGGCCATCCCGGAAGGGTTATTTTCCCGGGTGTCCCTGAGAATCTTATCTCAAAGCCCACGCTTGTCTGGCTTATCGAAAATAGTCTCACATCACCGCAGAAAGTTGAGGCGTCATATCTTACCAATGGCATAAACTGGAGGGCTGATTACGTACTTACATTGAATGATAAGGATGACAAAGCGGATCTCTCCGGATGGGTCACTATCGACAATAAAAGCGGAGCTGCGTACAAGGATGCGAAACTGAAACTCGTTGCAGGAGACGTTAACCGGGTTAAAGATGAATATAAATACAAGGAAAAGACCATACGGTATGCTCAGGCAGCAGCAAAACCAGAGGCCCCACAGTTCAAAGAGGAAGAATTTTTTGAGTACCACATATACACATTACAGAGGCCATCAACAATCAAGGAAAACCAAACGAAACAGATAAGTCTTGTTACTGCCGGCAATATCCCGGTGAAAAAAGAGCTGATGTTGCAGGGAGCAAAATATTATTACTACAGCCAGTATAGTGAACCCATGACAAAGCTTAAGGTCGGTGTCTTTGTTGAAATGCAAAACAAGAAGGAAAACAATCTCGGAATGCCTTTGCCGAACGGCATTGTAAGGGTTTACAAACTTGACAGCGAGGGAAGTCTGCAGTTTGTCGGAGAGGACAGGATTGATCATACACCAAAGGATGAGAAGATCAGGATAAAGCTTGGAGAGGCGTTTGATGTGGTTGGCGCAAGAAAACAGACTGACTGGAAAAAGATCGCATCTGATACATATGAGGCAGCATTTGAGATTTCATTGAGGAACCATAAAAAGGAGGATGTGACGGTTAAGGTTGTTGAACCAATGCCGGGTGACTGGAGCATGCTCAGCTCGTCTCATGAATACACCAGGACAGGGGCGTTCACCGCGGAATTTGCAATCCCTGTTCCGAAAGACAAGGAAGTGAAGCTGACATACAGGGTAAGGATGAGATACTAAGTGTTATCCGTAAGAAGCGGGAATTCCATCTCTTCCCTCTGCTTGTAATAAGCCTTTGCGCAGAGCCTTGCAAGGTTTCTTACGCGTGCAATATACCCTGTCCTTTCAGTAACGGAAATTGCGCCTCTCGCATCGAGCAGATTAAATGTGTGAGAACATTTCAGGCAGAATTCATATGAAGGGAGCACGAGGCCAAGTTTATTGAGTCTGATTGACTCTTTTTCATATGCATCGAATTGGTTTGACAGGAGCGCTGTATCTGCAAAATCAAAATTATACTTTGAAAATTCCACTTCGCCGATGTGATGTATTTCTCTGTATTTAATGCTCTTGCACCACTGAAGGTTATATACATTGTCGACTTCCTGCAGGTACATGGCAATCCTTTCGAGGCCGTAAGTCAGTTCGAGAGAGACCGGCTTGAGGTCAATGCCACCGACCTGCTGAAAATAGGTAAACTGGGTGATCTCCATACCGTCAAGCCATACCTCCCAGCCGAGACCCCATGCGCCAAGGGTGGGTGATTCCCAGTCATCCTCAACGAATCTGATATCATGCTTGAGAGGGTCTATCCCTAAATAAGACAAACTTTCCAGATAAACCTCCTGGCTGTCAGGAGGAGATGGTTTCAGTATGACCTGGTACTGATAGTAGTGCTGAAGCCTGTTTGGATTTTCTCCGTATCTCCCATCAGTAGGCCTCCTTGAAGGTTCAACATACGCTACCTTCCATGGCTCGGGTCCTATAACCCTGAAAAATGTAGCAGGGTGGAATGTCCCTGCGCCCACTTCTATATCATAAGGCTGAAGAAGGGTGCAACCCTTTTCCGACCAGAACCGTTGCAGCTTTAAAATTAAATCCTGAAAAAACATAGAACCTCCTCTGGAGTAAAAAATCATAAAAGAAGGCGGGATGGTTTGTCAAATATACTTCATTTTAAAATGTGAGGTAAAATTAAAAATGGCTGCGAAAGATAAAAAACAAAAGTCTCTCTTGTTATGCCCTACATATAAAGATTTTTGTGGTATAATTTTCAGACATGAATAACAATAAAATCCTCATGAGGGGCAATGAAGTGATTGCTGAGGCGGCAATTCAGGCAGGCTGCCGCTTTTATGCAGGATATCCTATAACCCCGCAGAACGAGATACCCGAATATATGTCGAAAAGGATGCCCGAGGTTAAAGGTGTGTTTATTCAGGCCGAGAGCGAACTCGCTGCAATAAATATGGTCTACGGCGCATCTGCTGCCGGCATTAGGGCCATGACCTCTTCAAGCAGTCCTGGAATCAGCCTGAAACAGGAAGCTCTATCTTTCCTTGCAGGCGCTGAACTTCCTGCAGTAATTGTTAATATGCAGAGGGGCGGCCCGGGGCTCGGCAATATTTCCGGTTGTCAATCAGATTATTTCCAGGCAGTTAAGGGTGGAGGACACGGAGACTACAAGCTTCTTGTATATGCGCCTTATAGCCTCCAGGAATTATGGGATCTTACAATGCTTGCCTTTGATAAGGCGGATGAATACAGAAATCCTGTAATGATACTCGGAGACGGTATTATCGGGCAGATGATGGAGCCTTTTTATCCTACTGCCTATCAGAAACCGGCTCTCCCTGCAAAGGACTGGGTGCTTGACGGATGTAAAAACCGGGAGCCACGGGTGATAAAATCCCTTTACATGGGGGACGGCGAACTTGAAATGAGAAACAACCTGCTTCAGAAAAAATACAGGATAATGAAAAATAATGATGTAAGATTCGAAAGCTATTATGCTGAAGATTCCGAAGTATTGGTTGTCGCGTTTGGCATTGTTGCACGGATTGCTCTTTCTTCGGTGATGAAACTAAGACGGGAGGGTTACAAGATGGGTCTTTTCAGGCCTGTTACACTCTTTCCTTTTCCTGAAAAGGAACTATCTTTGCTCTCAGGGAAAAACAGGCAGTTTATTACTATCGAGATGAACGCAGGACAGATGGTAGAGGATGTCAGACTATCAGTCAATGGCAGGTCAGAAGTATTGTTTTACGGCAGACCTGGCGGAGCTGTCATTACACCTGAAGAGCTGCAGGAAAAGATACTTGAGCTATGCAATTGCCGGAATCATTTTATAAAAACAGAACTCAACGTCACTTAATTCTGTTCTTCTTTGGTTACACCTTCTGAATTCGTCACTTCTGTTTCTGAAGCTGCAACTTCTGTATCCTTTTCGGGATTGATTCCTTTGCTAAGACGCCGTTGTCTTTTCTCTTCCTGCTTTTTCAGGCGTAATATCTCTTTTCTCCTCTTGTCACTTCTATATGCTCCAGCATGTTTAACCAATGTTCCCTCCTTGATTTTCTGTTAGGCATTATATCATAAGAGTATGGAGAATGTTCAATACATCTCTAATTATGGGTTAGCCTGCATTGTTCATAAATTTTTCTGATTAAACTGAGGATAGAGTATTGTCGCTCATTCTCGGTCGTTCCTCCCTGCGAGGCTTTTGCCTTTTTATATTTTATATGCTGTATTTGGGGTGTGCGACAAATTTATAGGTAACTGATTCAAGCTGCACGGTATTCCCAAAAATCCTCCCAGCGATTGCTGAAGAAGCAACACCGTAAGGAAATAATATTATTAGC
>VGWX01000135.1 GCA_016873615.1 Nitrospira sp.
CATATACTGCTTCTATTGTTTTCGGCATAATGGCCTCCTTGATTGTTCTATTCTATCACATTTATCAATAGGGCGTTTGGTGAGAAAGACAGATTATCTGCTGACTGCCCTGATGATCTTTAGGGCAAGGCGGAGGGTGGGCTCGTCGGCAGTTTTGAGGATGCTCTGTAGGGAATCCCTCAGCTCTTTATAGGGGAATAAAAAGGGCAACCCCCATATAATTGGCGAAAAAACTATGGAAGAAAAGATTAAAAAGGCACCTTCAATTGGAAGGCCATTGTGTCGGGATAGTTTCTTTGATAAACTTGAAACGATGTTAAACCGCAATGTGAGGCCCCAAAAAGGAGGAAGTCCTTGCAACAGGAAAAATTAAAAAATATGGGGGTTGTCCCAATGTTTCGATGTTTCCTAATATACTTTGCCCTTCTTATGGATGCTCCCAGTCATAAATTACACCTCCTTTCTCTTTTTCTTTTTTAATTTGAATCCAGATTTTTCCTCTCACCTCTTTCACTAAGAATTGTAGTCAAGAGCTTTTAGTCTTTCTTTTGCAATAGTTAATTCTTCCTCTGTAAAGATTTGTCCCCAAGGTTCTTTAAGGATAAGAGATTCCATTGTAAGGTCAAGTCTGCCAAGTTCCCAGAGTTTTTCAAATCCATATTGTATAGATGGTGCATGGAGAAGTCTTTTGGCTGCTCCTAACCCCCCATATTCAGAAACCATTCTCAGAAATAGAGTAGCCTTGTAATTACATTCAACCAATGCTCGTTGATAAATAGAAATCATAGCACTATGAAATTGTCTTTCCAATCTTTTTCCCCCTCTTAGAATCCTCTATCTCTTATTAACTTTGCAACCGCCTCACGAATTAGGTCCGATATATCTCTGCCCTCATTATTGGCTATCTTCTCCAATTTGTTTTGTATATCTCGATTCAATTTAATATTAATCGTGTCAGAGCTTTCAAGAATATAATTAGTTTTTTTTATTATCTCTCGTTTGCCATTTCCCTCAATTAATGTTTTTAAGTATTTCTCATGTTGTTCATCGAGATAACGAAAAAACCCTTGCCCCCATTTCGCTCCAGTTATTTCTTTACCACTTAAACCTTTAATCCATTTATCATCGGGTAATGGGTTGAAAGGGGTGAAAAAAAGAGTAGGATGTGAAAGGTTATTATCAATCCGTTCTATGTGACTATGACCCCAGAGAGTTAAAGTCCTATCATATTCGGTATAAAAAAAATAAACAGGCATACCGACTATTGCAAATCGCCATTGTCCTTTTAAATTTCCCCAATAATATTTTTTGCATAAATTCTGCTCCCAACACCATAATTGACTAATCTCAGATAAGGGATAATCTTCGCTGATTTCACCTTTACAATTGCCTTCATCATCTTCATTAATCGGCCGACTGAAATTTACCAATAATTCTCCTTTTACACATTTAAAGCATCTGTAATCACTCTTTGGATTTTTACAAGACCCTACCCATCCGTTATTATTAAAAGCTGTCCTAATCGCAATTCCGTTAACTCTTTTTATCATACTAAATCTCCTCGTATCCAATTGTTTAACAATTAGTTATCTACATGCTATCATATTGATTACATAGTATTATAATATAAAATAGCATCAATTAAGTCAATAGGCATAATATTCTTTAAATCCAATACGTTATAGAAACCAAAGGAATATCAAGCCTCTATGCGACATCTTTCAACAACCTTCTAACGGTTTAAGGTGGTTTTCCTACCTTACCTCTTGCCATTTTTTGGAACCATCCATCAATTTCAGGGAGAGATAGGGCCAACCCCATATTTTTGAAGATATATGCTCATAAGGTCTTCAGAATTAATACCGCAGACTTCCTCGCCCTCCACCTTACCTTAAGAATCTCCAGGGGACTTAACGGGTAGCATACCATTGTAAGTAATAGCTTACACCTTTATGATAAAATTCAATATAATCTCTTGAAGGGAGGGATTGTTATGAAAAGGACGGCCGCAACTGCTGAAGTATTTTTTACAGCATTCAAAACTCTAAATCGCAGAGAGAAGGAATTCTTTTTTGAAAAGATATTTGCTGACTCTGAGTTGCGCGAAGACCTTATTGATATAGCTTTGATTGAAGAAGCAAAAAAACTAAAAGGCAAACCTGTTTCAGCAAAGGATTATTTTTTAAGACGGCGCAAAGCTATAAAGGCAGCGTGAGTGCTTATACTGTTCAGATAATGCCACAAGGGCAAAAAGACCTTGATGGAGATTGCTTCGCTCTGCTCGCAATGACAATTTTTCTGTAGCAGGATCTGGGGTATCTAACTAAAATTATCAAAAAAGGCCTTATATGTCTGATAGTCTATTTCAGCAGCAATTTTCTGATATCCCCGATCCTCATAGTGATTTTGTTAGAGTCGAGGTATTCAAGGAGGGGAAGGGCATATTTTCTTGTTGTACTAAGGACATCCCTGAATTCTGCTACGGTCATTTCCGGTTTTTTGCCGTAAAATTCCCTTAATTTCCCGATCATCATGCTGTATACAGAGGATGCTATATACATCGAGTCATTAATCCTCACTATGCTGCCTTCCTTTGACATGAGTTTCATGATATCTGCAAAATGCTTTTGGTCCATTTTCAGAGATTGCAGGAGTTCTTCTTTCAAGGGAGGCTGAAATCCGCCTTTTTCAAGGAGTTCAAGGATCTTTGTCTTTCCTGTCTCATCTCCCTGTGAGAGCGCTACTTTGAAAGCAGCAAGACGGACGAGTTCCTTCTCAATGGTGATATCTTTCACCGAAGGTATCAAATTGCCGAAAAGACGTGGCTCAATGGCGAGACGCGCCCTGAGTTCCTCTTTCAGCATTCCGGGCTTTAAAGGGTTTTTCTTATGGAAATCATCCATGATCTTTTTTATTGTTTCCCTGAAGGATTCAAATGCGCTTTTATGGATAAGCAAATCTTCAAACTGCATCAGGATGCCTTTTCCTTTTAAATCCTTAATGGATTCTCTTATGGAAGGGATTTCAGCCTTAATCCAGCCTTCGATTAAGGAGATCTTAATGCCATGGATGCCTGACCTCTTAACCTTAACAGCAATCTTTTCAGACGGGGTTCCTGTTTCGAATGTCAGCAGGTCATCCAGCCCCTCTTTATAAGTTCTGCGATAGGATAATGGATCGAGCACCTCTCCGCCGCCGATCGTGTCTACCGGTGAGAATCTCCTGATGATATATCTGTCTCCGGACATCGCGATAACAGGCTCATGCAGCCTGAACTGGCAGTAAGATGTTTCCCCTGCCTTAAGCTCATTCTTTCCAAAGATGATAACCCTTGCCGTGGTTTCGGATGTGCCAAGGTGGAAATGGACAAGACTCTTGCTCTTAAGTATTGGTGCATCAGAAAGCAGCTCCACCGTAGCGTCGATCTTCCTTGTTGGCGTAAGCCTCTCAGGCACCACAACAGCATCACCCCTTTTTAATGCGTCCTTGTCAACTCCCTGGAGATTTATCGCTACCCTCTGTCCGGCGTATGCAGTCTGTATGGATTTGCCATGACTGTGGAGACCCCTGACTTTGCTCTTTATATTGCTCGGCAGTATCTCAGCATCTTCATCAACCGATATGCTTCCGGAAATGGCAGTCCCTGTTACAACAGTCCCGAAACCCTTTAAGGTAAAGACCCTGTCAATAGGAAGCCTGAAAAGACCCTTAGTCTGTTTTGGTTCGACCTGCAAGGCCACTTCTCTGATCTTGTCTTTCAGGAGATCGATATTGAGCATTGTCTTTGATGAGACAGGCACTATAGATGCACCTTCGAGAAAGGTGCCTTTTACAAAGGTTCTTACATCATCCGCAACGAGATCGAGCCAGTCTTTTTCAACAAGGTCTGCCTTTGTGATCGCAATAAGACCTGATTTGATCTTGAGGAGATTACAGATATTGAGATGCTCACGGCTCTGTGGCATGATCCCCTCGTCAGCAGCTATAACAAGAAGAACAAGGTCTATACCGCCGGCGCCTGCAAGCATGTTCTTGATAAGTCTCTCATGTCCCGGAACATCCACGATACCAACAGTGAGGCCATCAGGATAGTGCAGGTCTGCGAATCCAAGGTCGATTGTTATGCCCCGTTCCTTTTCCTCCTTCAGTCTGTCAGGATCAATACCGGTCAGGGCTTTAACGAGAGCGCTCTTGCCGTGATCAATATGTCCTGCAGTTCCGAGTATTATGTATCGCATATGGATATCTGCCTTTTAAATTATTAAAATTGTAGCCGCAGGCTTTAGCCTGCGTTGCAAATCACATTAAGATGTATGGGAACGCAAACTAAAGTTTGCGGCTACCCTTAAGTTTACACTTTTTTAGAAATCGATTTCTGAACTCAAGCTATCAACTTTCCTGCCTTAAGAAGCTCTTTCCTGGTACCGTTTTTATTAATTAAGGTTACTGTCGGCTTGAAGAAAACAAAGTCCTTGTGGAACGGGGTCTGAACTTTTCCGCCGAATGAGCTGTTGTCACCGAAAGCTAAATGTATCGTACCGAAAATCTTTTCTGCCTCGAGGATATTATCAGGCCTCTTTGCAGCTTTATTCGTGCCGATCCCGAGTTCAGCAATATTCCTGTTTTCAGGCCTTTCAGCAAGTTTCATCCTGAGGTGTTTTGTGTACTCATCTCTACCGGAGATATCAGCAACGCAACCATCTTTTACGGTAACGGTTATGGGAGATGCAAGTTGCCTTGTCGGAGACCATTCAAGGACAAGCCTTCCCTGCGCTGTT
>VGWX01000136.1 GCA_016873615.1 Nitrospira sp.
GAGATTGATGTTAATGAAAGAAATCAAAGGACTTTTACGCGCCGCGAATGCTGTTCTGGATTCTGAAGACAATACCGGATGTTCCGAAGATCTTACCGTTGTCAGTTACACGGCAGTCAAGAAGCTCAGGGATGAAGTAAGAATGGCTGAGGAAAATCTTTCAGAACTGAGAAGTAAATAATGAGCGATGAGAGAAATCAACGAGTCAAATACTTTCACCCACCTGTCGGATAGTCCTTATCCTGCTTTCGCTGGAGAGTGAGCCATAAAAGGCAGAGTTTAAAGCAAATACATAGGTTTTCCCCGTAAAAAATCAGATGCAATTTGAGACGGCCGGGGTTTCAAGCCTCGGCTGTCTCTTATCCAGAAAGGAGTCATTCTCATGAGAGTATGGGAAGTTACAGTTACCAGCGATATTGGAATCAAAGTCAGGTCACAGAAAAAGCGGGAGGCGGACCAGGTAGCCAAGGCGGTTGACCGTCTTTTCAACATCAACTCATACCGCCGTGAATTGAGAGGTGTGTATGGCAAGACAGAAGATGAAACCACTTATTTGGTAATCGGCGAGAAATATCCTGTCGAAAATCCTGAACTCTATAAAGCCGACCTCGATGAATTCATCGCTTCTCTGCCGCCGGTTATAACTGACATCCATGACGTTATCCTGAAAGCGGAATATTTGTTCAAAAAGCACATCCCGACTGTTAACAAAAGAGAAACAGAAGAGCGGTCGAGGGCAAGGCAGGAGAAGGAGAATAACGTTCACGAAGAGTGGGAACAAAAAAGAAAAGCTCAGCACGACGATTTTATATCCGAATGGGGAAAACCTGAGAAAGTTATGATTCCGGATGAAATAATGGCTGTCAAATTGGAGATTACTTTCGATGATTCCCATCCCCAGGCAGATTATTTTGCCCCGCACCGCCAGATAGGGAGTGACCTTTGTTTGGGGTTGGCGCATAAAGGTCCCAAGACAGAAAGGCTTGCAAGGTCAATACTCGCAAAATATCCCGAATTAAACAAGTATAAATTTACATGGCACGTAGAGAATTTTTCGATGGGGCACGGCAATTACCTGATTAGCGAGCACACGGGTATCAGAATGAAGCATGGATCATATGACGGACGGCAAGAGGTTGAAACAAGGTTCGAGATACGTTTTGATACTTACTCAAAGGCAATGTACCCTTACAAGAACTATTCTTCCTCAGACGGGCTGCAAGACTCAAATGTGAATGGCCATGCTTTTCAGAGTATGGATGTTACTATGAGACTTAATGATGAAAAGGAAGGTGTGGAGCTGAAATTTACTGAAAAGCCTCCTGAGGAAATCATGGCATCTCTCCGTATTGCCGGATTCAGATGGAGCAGACCTAAAAGGCTCTGGTATGCAAAACAGAGTGAGAGAACGATTGCCTTTGCGAAAAGACTCTGCAGTAATGAAGATGTCCACCCGGATGAGGTCCAGAAAACACTGGCCGAAGCACCTCTGAATGAGATTAATGTGGAGGAAATAATACAGATACCGGAGGCAACCAACTCTCCTGATGAAGAATTAGTAACGTCATCAGTAAATGCCTCAAATGTTCAGACATCTGTTTCAATAGAGATGGGCTTACAGACGACTGAACCCACTGATCAGTTAGCAATGTTTTAGCCTCACGCGTATAAGGGGGGGCACCGGTTTTTTGTCATCGCGGTATCTCCCACTGATTTCCTCCTGATAGTAAAACTCGACGGTAATATCTAATCAGGCGCAAGGATTAGAAGCCAATTCATTAAAAAGAAGGATATGCCTGACTCTATAAGAAAGTAGGTTGCTTCTTCCTCACCATGCATGAGGGCAGGGGCATCCGTGGCGTAGGTTTTTGTCAACGGGAAAAACAATAAGACTGATTAAAGCAAATTAAACAGGAGGAACAGAATGTCTGAAACTATGTCGGATAGAGAAAGAATTCTGGAACGGCTGACAGTGTTTGATGTCTATGGGCATCCAAAGCAAGTCGGCAAGGATTTTGTTATGAAGTGCCCATTTCACGAAGAAAAGACAGCCTCGTTCCATATATACACAGACAGCTTATCCTTCAAATGCTATGGATGCAATAAAGCCGGTTCTGTCTTTGACTTCGCAATGGAAAAGGAGAGGGTATCTTTTCCAGAAGCACTCCGGATGCTCGCTGCTAAGGCTGGCGTAGAGCTATCTTCGATCTCTAACTCAAACGCAAGGCTGTTCGAGATTAACAGCACAGCTCTTAACTTTTACGTTGAATCACTGAAGAGGAACGAAAAGGCGATGGAGTATCTTACAAAGCAAAGAAGTCTTTTACCTGAATCTATACAGCACTTCAAGATCGGCTACACAAACGGTGTTCCCCTGGTCAATTATTTGAAAGGCAAGGGTTTCACTGACGAAGAAATTATTAATTCGGGTCTTGGCGTGAAAAGAAACGGCGAGATGAAAGATTTCTTTTTCAGAAGGATCATGTTTCCTATTACCAAAAACGGCAGGATCATCGGATTCAGCGGAAGAGTAACAGGCGATGAAGAACCCAAGTACCTGAATACTTCTGCTACTCCCATCTTCCGGAAAAAAAAGATCCTTTATGGCATAGACTCTGTCGCAATCAAGACCGCCGGTTATGCGATAGTGGTAGAAGGGCAACTCGATGTCATTATGACGCATCAGTGCGGTTACAGGAACACCTGTGCCCCTATGGGAATATCTTTCGGCGAGGAGCATGTGAAGAGATTGAAGAAATATACAAATTGGGTAATGCTCATCTATGACGGAGATAAAGCAGGAATAAACGCAGCTCAACGCACAGCAAAGATTCTTTTTGATGGGAAAATGAGGGGAGGAGTCGGAATTCTTCCTGAAGGCGAAGACCCGGATTCTTTTCTCAGAAAAGGCGGAACCTTTACGCCGATTATTGAATCTGCAGAGCCGTTCTCGTGCTTTCTCGCAGACAGGTTTAAAGGAACAAAGAGGATGATATTCAACACCTTGCTTATAGACCGATCATCATCCGAGATAGCTGAATTTCTGGCCCATAGGGGAACGAAAGAAGAAATAGACATGTTCCGTGAAATGGAAGCGAGGGCTCTTCTTGAAAAAGACGTTAGAAAAGATCCACTCGTTGTAAGACGCAAGGACATGGAGGTACGAAAACATAACGGATTTCTCGTGTTGCTCACGGAAGGCCGTTTTCTCTTTTCAACCGGAATCAATGGCAAAGACTATAAGAAGCAGGCCGAGCATCTGGTCACAAATATTCTGAAACTTAAGAGCAAAGCCAGAAGGAGAAGGGCTGCACAAATGGAGTCAGAGGAGTCTCAGTAATCACGACGTATTATGAATGGGGGTAATAATGCTTACAGAAAAACATAAGGGAATTTTCAAATACCTTGATTGCAGCACAGTGCATGTACAACCGAAAGATATGAACTTATTAACCATAGCAGAGAGCTTAGTAACCATTCAGCATAGATATGGGGCATTCGTAAACGTTCCAAATCCAGATGAAGAAGGTGAAACCTTATACGACAGGATACGCGAGGAGAGTTTTTCTGAAGACTTTATAAGGATTCTCAAGTTCGCCTACGCGAATGATTGCTACTGGATAAACTTTGATGCAGATGGAATTACGCATCATGAATTTAGCGATTTTTCTGCTTTGTGGGAGAATGAATCTGTAACCTGCTCCTCTCATTCATGAGCAGTTCGTAACATATATTGAAATCACGACAAATTTGCGGAAAAGAGCAGGGGAAACCCTCCTTTTCCGCATGCCTCAAAAAAATTTGGGTTTAAAAATACTATTACTATCGTTATTAGAAAGTGTAAAGTTGCCCTATTTTTTTGCTTGCTTAAAGTAAAATAATACTATACATTATTTGTGTTAAGTCCATACGTCAGAAGAAAGGTAAAATTATGGTGATTTTGCCACAAAGATTACGGTTTAACAAAAAAATTTTCTTTTCTGCCGCCCTGTAAAATGCGAAAACTTTATACACATCTGGTTGACGTTGTGTCAATTCGATTAGATTCAAGTGAGCAGCTTTCATACCTGATCAATCAACGAACAGGTGAGCTTCTGCCTCTGACTTTCACTTATGCTTTGGAACGCCGACTCGATTCTCAGTCTTCTACCATAAAAAACATAATGCATTCCTTGGCCAATCTCTACGAACTGGCTTTTGAAAATGACTTCAGCCTTGACGCCTATTTAAGCGGAGAAAAAGAATATGATTCCGAAGCCTTCGAGACATTTGTTCAGAGGCTCTTCGTCTTCCTGATGAGTAGAGATCAAAGCCCAAAAGTTGTCGGGGCGGTAATGGCGAAGATACAGGTTGGGACTTTTAACAATTACTGGGGGAATATTATCGATTACATATTCTTCTGGCTGTTATGTGGAGCTACACATAACAGCCATTATGTGGAGTTCCCCGTTATGTGAAGTAGCTGCGTTAACTCCTTATTAAATAAGTATTCTGCAAACAATTACTCCACATAATAATAAGTTGATAATAGCTATACTCCTCAATGAAATATCTAAATTAATGAGG
>VGWX01000137.1 GCA_016873615.1 Nitrospira sp.
CAGAAAAGACCTCGAAGAGTTTTCAGAGTATTCAAAAGCTGAGCCTCATGAAATAGATTTACTGGATGTGCGCGGTTTTGTTGCCGGGCAGATAAAAAATGGACTTAGTAAGACAACAGTAAGCAGGCGGTTGTCCAGTATCAGGTCATTTTTTAAATTCCTGCACAGGGAAGGGTACATCAAGACAAATCCGGCAAAGCTCATCTCAAACCCGAAAGTTCCAAAGTTATTGCCCAGGTTTCTTTCTGTTGATGATGTTTTTTCCCTTGTAGATAAACCTGATGGAACAGGTTTTTTGCCGGTAAGGGACAAGGCAATCCTTGAACTTCTTTACTCAAGCGGCCTTAGAGTCAGCGAGCTTTCAGGCATCAATATAGATGATATCAACATAAAGGATTCTCTGATAAAGATACGGGGGAAGGGCAGGAAGGAACGAATAGCGCCGATAGGTTCAAAGGCAATTGACGCCATAAAGTCATATATGATAGAAAGAATACTCAGGAAAAATAAGGATAAGGCGTTATTTTCCAACAGGATGGGAACCCGGTTGACAGACAGGGGAGTAAGACGTATAGTAGTTAAATACGCTAAAGCCCTGGCCATGAACGGTAAGATCGGGCCGCATACTCTGAGACACACATTTGCAAGCCATCTGCTTCAGGGAGGCGCAGACCTCAGGGTAATACAGGAGCTTCTGGGGCATTCCTCACTTTCAACAACCCAGAAATACACCCATCTTGATATTACACATCTGATGGATATTTATGATAAGGCACATCCCTTTACAAGGGAAGAGGAAAAGTTAAAGAAAAAAAGGTAAAGGTAAAACAGATGATTAAGGGAACAACAATATTATGTATAAGGCGCGATGGGAAGGTTGCATTGGGCGGAGACGGACAGGTTACAATGGGCAATACGGTTCTGAAACGTAATGCCAGAAAGACCAGAAAGATGTACGGAGAAAAAGTATTGGCAGGATTTTCAGGCGCAACAGCAGACGCGTTTACTTTGTTTGAAAAATTTGAAGGCAAACTTGAGTCCTACAGGGGCAATATAACAAGGGCTGCAGTTGAACTTGCAAAGGACTGGCGCACGGATAAGATATTAAGGAGGCTTGAAGCTCTCCTGATTGTGGCGGATAAAGAACATACTTTTATCATCTCCGGAACAGGCGACGTGATAGAACCCGAAGACGGAATTGCAGCTATCGGTTCAGGAGGCCCATATGCGCAGGCTGCAGCAAGAGCATTGTCTGAAAATACCGGTCTTTCTGCAAAGGATACTGTTGAAAAGGCCATGAAGATCGCATCCGATATATGCATATATACCAACGAAAATATAACTGTAGAGGAGATAGATGGATAACCTGACGCCAAGAAAGATAGTCGAGGAGCTTGATAAATATATCATCGGACAGCACAAGGCAAAAAAGGCTGTTGCAATTGCAATGAGAAACAGGTGGAGACGCCAGAGGCTTTCTCCTGAACTGAAGGACGAGGTTTTGCCGAAAAATATCATTATGATCGGTCCAACCGGCGTAGGCAAAACAGAAATAGCGAGAAGGCTTTCGAGACTTGCAAACGCGCCCTTTGTTAAGGTTGAGGCGTCAAAGTATACTGAAGTGGGTTATGTGGGCCGGGACGTGGAGTCAATGATACGTGATCTGACAGAAATATCAATAGGCATGGTTAAGTCAGAGCATGTAGAAAAAGTGCAGGAAAGGGCAAAATCTCTTGCAGAAGAAAGACTTCTGGATCTGCTCCTGCCATCTCCAAAGACTGCAAGGGGAGCAGCGACTGAAGAGGAAGAGAGAGAAAAACACAAAGAAACACGCGAACGACTGAGGATGCAACTGAGGGAAGGAAAACTTGATAGCCGGTATGTTGATATCGAGGTCAAGGAAAAGATGATGCCTTTCGGTGTGGTTTCAAATGTGGGGCTTGAGGATCTGGAGATAAACCTCAAAGAGATGCTGGGTAATTTTCTCCCGGAAAAAGCAAAAAGGAAAAAAGTCAGGGTCTCCGATGCTTTGGCCATAATTCAGCAGGAAGAGGCAAATAAACTAATTGATATGGATAAGGTTACAAAAGAGGCTGTTGATAGAGTTGAGCAATCGGGGATTGTATTCATTGATGAAATAGACAAGATAGCAAGCAGGGGTCATGCGCATGGCCCTGATGTTTCACGGGAAGGGGTACAGAGAGACCTTCTGCCGATCGTTGAAGGGTCTACAGTAACAACGAAGCATGGTCCTGTAAAAACAGATCATATCCTTTTTATCGCTGCAGGCGCCTTTCATATGACAAAGCCATCTGACCTCATTCCCGAACTTCAGGGAAGATTTCCGATCAGGGTGGAACTCGATGCGCTCGGCAAGGATGAATTTGTGAGAATTCTGACAGAACCTTACAACGCACTTATAAAACAGTATACTGCATTGCTTTTGACAGAAGACGTCACATTAGATTTCACAAAGGATTCTATCGATGAAGTCGCTGATATCGCAGCGCACGTTAATGAGAAAACAGAGAATATCGGCGCAAGAAGGCTGCATACAGTGCTTGAGAAACTCCTTGAAGATATTTCCTTTGAGGCCCCTGAGAAAAAGAACGGGAAACTTGTGATAGACCAAAAATACGTCAAGGACAAGCTGAGTGACATTGTTAAGGATGAGGACTTGAGCAGGTATATTCTTTAATTCCTGTCATCATACTATGCCTGCTTTATTATTCTCATAGAGGCATGAAAATCAGGGTATTACAATGAGGGTTGCTTTCCTTCTTGTCCCGTTAGCATTATTGCTTCTATCCTCATGCGGGATCTTCAGTTATGAGGGTTATCACAAAAAAGGTTTTGGTGTTGCCTCATGGTATGGGCCTGATTTCCATGGAAAACCGACATCTTCAGGAGAAATCTATGATATGTACGCCCTTACCTGCGCCCATCGCGAATATCCCTTTGGAACGAAACTGAAGGTTACAAACGTTTCAAACAATAAAAGCGTTAATTGCACTGTGAATGACAGGGGCCCGTTTGTATCCGGAAGAGAACTGGATTTATCCTATGCTGCAGCGAAAGAAATCGGTCTTATAGGGAGAGGCATCTCTGAGGTCAGAATCGAATATACTGGCAGGGATACTTCTTACATGAAAGAAGTGAGATATCTGTCGGACACAGGACCGTTCACTATACAGGTTGGCTCTTTCAAAGAACTCTCGAATGCATCACGTCTTAAGCTGTCTCTTGATCTGAAGTACACCACGATATATTTAACAGAGGCAAAGATTAAGGGGAGCCGATTTTACAGGGTAAGGATCGGGAAGTTCAGCATAAAAGAAGAAGCATACAATCTTGCAAGGATTCTTGCAGATGAAGGATACAGTGTTTTTATCGTTCGATATGAAGAAAAGATCTGAGATTGAAATAAAGTATGGAAATGCTAAAATCATACTATAAAGAAATATAAAAATAGTTGCAAAGAAAGGAACAGTAGGGAATATGAATATTAACGGCAGGACAAAAATTACAGGAATCTTTGGATATCCTATAGAACATACACTTTCTCCTGCGATGCATAATGCAGCATTTAAAGCTCTTGACCTTAATTATTGTTATGTCCCTTTTCTTGTGCATCCTGAGCATCTTGAAAAAGCTGTCCTTGCTGTTAAAGCTATGAACATATGCGGTCTGAATATCACTATCCCGCATAAGGAAAAGGTGATGCCGTTTCTCGATAAGATTAACGAAGAGGCATCTTTTATCGGTGCAGTCAATACAATAGTGAATTCGAATAGCAAACTCATCGGATATAACACCGACGGAAGAGGGTTTATGCAGTCTCTTGCAGAAAAAGGCATATCAATTGATGGCAGGGAAATTGTTATAATCGGCGCAGGAGGCGCATGCCGGGCAATAAGTTATTATCTTAGTCAAAATGCAAAACTACTTTTTATATATGACATTGATAAGGACAAGGTTGGTAAACTTGCAGATGATTTAAGGAAAATCCGTAAGAACGTATCTGTTGCCGAAGACATATCCATCATTGACAGATTCGATGTAATCATTAATGCAACGCCGTTAGGCCTCAAAAAAGAAGATCCCTTACCTTTAAACACTTCCCGCTTAAGGAAAGAACAGATCGTCTGCGACCTCATCTATAAAAAGACCCGTCTTCTTGAAAAGGCAGAAGACAAAGGGTGTATTGCCCTTGATGGTCTCGGGATGCTCTTATGGCAGGGCATTTTTGCATTTGAACTCTGGACAGGCAAAAGGCCTCGTGTTGAAATAATGAGGAATGCCCTGGTGAACAATCAAATATAAAATATAAGGAAATGAACCTTTACTAATAAGACCATAAGTAAAGCCACTTTTGTCATTCCCGCTTGTCGGGTCACCTCTTCTCCTCAGCGAACCCGCCTGAGTGCGGGAGCGACTCGCCGAGGCGAGAATCTTTCTGCAAAACTCAGAAGGATTGCGGACAAGCCGCAATGACAAAAA
>VGWX01000138.1 GCA_016873615.1 Nitrospira sp.
TTTTCAGAAACTTCTGTCAATCATTGATCAACTCGGCCCTGATGAAAAACTGGTTCTAAAAAAGAAACTTGAGAAACAAAAAGTAACTACATGGCAGAAAAGGTTCGGAAAGGCTTTGGACCAGCTCGGCAAGAAAAATATTGGGTTTTCAGAAAAAGAAGTTGCTGAAGACGTAAAGAAGGCGATTGCCGAGGTGCGTATCAGTGCCACTTGACGTGAAAAGGAATCCATTGTCCGTAAGATTTCGGACAAGCATAAATCAATAGTCAGAGGAGATATATATGGCAGTGACGCAGGATCAAATTGACAGAATAAAAGCACTGGCTCAATCCTACGGAGCGAAACGGCTGATCCTTTTTGGAAGTGCAGTGGAAGACCCGGACACAGCCCGTGATATTGACATTGCATGTGACGGTGTTCCTGGCTGGAAGCTTTTCGAATTAGGGGCTGAACTCGAAGAACAATTGCGCGTGCATCTTGACATTATTCCATTGAGTCCTCCTTCAGAATTTACACGACATATTGAGAACAAAGGGAAAGTGCTGTATGACATCGGATGATCTTCGGACTGAGATTGGAATAGAGCTTGCCGCCATGGAGAGACTTTTAAAGGAAATATTGGAGCTGTCACATGATATCTCTGATCGTGAACCAACCGTACGCGAGAAAACTGCTGCAGCGACATTCATGGCTCAGTTTTATGATGGTGTTGAAAATATCCTTAAGCGGATAAGCAGGTTTCATCGCATACCATTGCCGACTGGAGATACGTGGCATGTGGATTTATTCCGGCGCTTTTGCGAACCGTCTTATCAAAAATTGCCATTACTCTTTGATAGGGAGCTTGCAATTGCTATGGCTGCTTATCGGCGCTTCCGACATGTGGTCTATCATAGTTATGGATTCGAGCTGGAGTGGGACCGGATGAAAGAAGGTATAAGTAATGTCGAGAAGGTATTTAAACTTTTTAAGAAAAACATTTCAGAGTACGTTGATGATATCTGAAATAGTGATAAGTGAAGTCAGATAAGGACTTCTGTTCCTAATGGTGTTCTAAAGGTATTTGTCCGCACGGTCATAGCCTGCATGGGAGTATGCATAATAATTGTTCTTATCTTTCTTCAAACCTTATACCCGCTATATTTACCCCAAAAGCCTATTTGTGATATACTGTAATACATAGAATCACAGGAGGTTACAAATGTCAACGGTACAACGTAGTTTCCGTATCAAAGAGCCGCTATTACAGGAAATCGATAAAATCCGTAAAAACAGACCTGCCAACGCACTCGCGAATGAACTGCTTGAAGAGGCTCTGAAAATGCGTCGCTGTCCCGGCGTCATTTTTTCGGAGGGAGTTTCCGGCAGACGCGCCCGTATTGCCGGAACAGGTGTCGAGGTCTGGGAGGTCATCTACGAATATCAAATCCTTGATGAGAATATCGTAGAACTGAAAAAGGCTCTGCCTCATCTCACGGAAAGACAACTCGTCTCAGCGCTCAACTACTACCGGCATTACCCCGAAGAAATCAACGAGCTTATCCGGAGCAATGAGGCTATCACTCCTGAGATTGTCAAGGGACGCTTCTCTCTGCCAAAAGAGAGGAACCGGTGAGGTTTCTTGTCGACGAGGACTTAAGCGAAGAAATTGCAAAAATCCTAAGGGCTGCCGGCTTAGACGCCGTCCATACCAGAGAACCTGGCCTCTCCGGAGCGGAAGATCAGGAGGTTCTGGACGAGGCTGCGCGTCAGGAACGCTGTGTTGTTACGCGCAATCGAAACGATTTCCTGATGCTCACTGAATTTTATTTTCATGAAGGCCGCTCTCACCATGGAGTCCTCATAGTGCCACGATCCTATCCAGGCAATCAGCCATCAAGAATCGCACAGGCAATTTTATCTTTATCTCAGGATCACCCTCATGCTTTTCAACCGTATGCGTTTCTCTTCCTTTAAATCTGAAGTCTCATGGTGATTCGGAGCTTCCGCAGAATGTCCTGAGCGTTTGACAGCACAAACTACACCCCCCAAGTTACGCCCATAAGACTTCCTGGTAAAGATATGGAAGAATGCAAAGACGGCCGTTAAATATGAGGATATATTTCTTACCAGAGCAAATCAAAAAAACGGAAAGGTGCTTATACATGAAATCGATTGTTTCATATCCGGACCGGGGACCCTATGGCGATCCCGTTCAGAGAACATAGTATTATTAACAATCTGCGATCTAAGCGGGCCATAATTCACACTTTCAATTGATAGATGTAACATAGTAATTTGTCCATTTCAAATCTTATATTGTTGCAATTTTCTCAATAATCTCTCTAAAATTACTAATTTAGCAGATATCAACGGGGAGGTTTGAAGGAATAAGTCGAATACGACAGAGGGCAAAGGATGCCGGGCATGCATCCGGCGCGTATTTTGCTACAATTGATAAAGGAGCATATATATATGAGAACGGAAAAAGAGGTTGATCCATCAGCATTGGCAGTCGCTAAGAAGTTTGCTGAACGGATACGCGCCTTGGTTTCTGACGCAAAAATAATACTTTATGGTTCGGCGGCGCGGGGCAACATGGAGGAGTTCAGCGATATCGATGTTTACGTTGAACTGCCTGATTTCTATGACACCGGCTTTATTGAAGGACAGATAAATGACATTGCATGGGAAATCGGTTTTGAAAACGATAAGGTAATCCAGGCGGTCATTTATCGTAAAAGTGATGTCTGGGAAACACCTCGCCGTTCTTCCCCCTATATTAAGGCATTGCACAGTGAAGGTGTTCTCCTGTGAATAAGGAAGATATCTCCATTCTTATTGCAAACAATCTGCAGAAGGCAAGGGACACGCTTGTCCAAGCTGACGCCCTTTATAATATTCATCAATATATCGGCGTGGTAAACAGAGGTTACTATGCGATGTTTTATGCTGCATCTGCGATTCTGCTGACTAAAGGACTCGGCACCTCCAAGCACTCCGGCGTAATTTCTTTGCTGGACCGGGAGTTTGTGAAAAGCGGAGAAGTAGACCCCGTTTGGTCCAAAAACCTCAGAAATGCTTTTAACTTGAGAAGCTGGGGCGATTATGACGAGCAGGCTGTTATTACGAAGGAGCAGGCGGAAACCCTCCTTAATGATGCCAGATATTTTGTATCTTGGGCAGAGCAGTGGCTAACCGAAAGAGGTTGGCTTAAGAAAACTTAGCCACGCTTGCCATTCAGTTGGCTCTCTTTAACGTCTACGATTCCCTTGCAGGTAACGAGCACTATTCGGTCCTCATTGGAGACATTCGCCGCCAGAAAAGCCGCATGATTACCGTGATCCCATAGACTAATTCTTTCTTACAATCTCTTAAACGTTTCATTCCGCCGATTAACAGAAGCCACCCATCACATATGGATGTAGCAATTCAACCCGGAGCGCTGCCAATCATCATGATGAGGCTGCTTGCCGGATTCAATTTAAGCAGCAGAAAATCAACTCTTCGCAAAGGAGGTAACACATTGGAAAGAGAAGGTTTAATAAAAATTGCGGATGGAAAAACGAAGTACGGGAACGTTTCCATCTATGTGCGTGAAAAGCTCTACACTCCCTATATATTTGTGTTCCATCAGGAAACAGAGAAACCTCTCCACGACAACAGCGATTTTGCAGATGATGTTATAGGGGTACTCATAAAGAATGGGAAATTGGAAAATTCAGGCACATATCTCCTGATATGCGCCGGGTTGGGCATGCAGGGGCGCGACATTGTTGTATACGAAAGTCTCGCTCATAATGGAAAAGACATTATCAGGGAGTTTTCCATTGCTCACGGAGCGGTTGAATTATCTATTGCCAAAGCCGGCATGACGCTGAAGATGAAGGCTTCAGACGCACTTGATCATAAGCAGTTTGCCGCTTTGGAAGCGGGAAGGAAGATAGAAAACTTTTCCATACAATATGTCAGGTCCTCAAAGAAAGACGAGTATGAGGTAGATGACGGAGAAGGAATCTATACAGTGGATGTTCGACACATGGAAGATAACACCTACCTCGAATGTGACTGCCTTGATTACGCAGAACAAAAATACTGTGACCATGCAATAGCCATCGCAAAACTCTTCATTGAGCCCCGGCTCAAAGAGTATCCCGAGGAACGCGAGTTCGAGGTTGCAGTGCTCAGGATCGCCTACGGATCACGAAAGATTAGAGTCAAGGCAAAGTCTCAATTCGAGGCTGAACAGAAAGCACTGAATGAAGCAGGTGATTACGAGTTTTCAGAGCACGACGCAGATTATGAGATAGAGTCTGTCCTCGAAGTTTCATCAGATTCTGAATAGAGAGAAGTCCATATGGCCTGATGATTAAGCGACAGACTTAGGCGTGTGACAATTGCCTATTTTTAGACGTTGTGCTGTCTACTACCGTTAGAAGCCCTTACGATAGGTTCGATAAGTTGTTGACTTTTCGATATAATATTATTATGCTTATTGCAATGTGCAAAATGCGATGTG
>VGWX01000139.1 GCA_016873615.1 Nitrospira sp.
ACAACCTGAAACTCGGGTAACCTTTGTTCTGAATCGAGAGGATAACAATAGGTGGTGTTTTTCCCTAACCTGAGAGAAAAGCCAAGCGCATCTTCATTGTTCTTAAGGCTATCGGCTGCCTCTTTGAGATTGAAATTGCGTATAAAAATAGTGTCATCTGACAAGAAAAGCACATAATTAAACTGTTCAAGAATCGTGAGAACCTGGAGCTTGAATTCCATCTCAGGCAAAAATTGGAAAAAATAGATCAGCTGATATTTCTGATATTCTTTCTGAAGCTCTTCATAATGCCTGGTATTGAGAGGATCTGTTGAAGTATAGAACACTATTATTCGGGTAGATGCATTATCCGCACAGTTCATAAGAAATGAGCGAAGCGTTGCGTCAAGCTGAAGAGGCCGGTCCTTGCTGAATATTAATACCAGAAAAGGCCAGTCGATCCTTGAACTTTCAAGAATATTTCCCTCAGCAGTTGTCTTTCCTACAGTCTCATTTATCTGCTCAAGCAACTTTGCGGCCGGCTGGAAAAAAGGCGCTGCATCAATGATTTCCTGTAAGGTTTGAAGAGCTTTTTGTGTCTCTCCTTTTTGGAAAAATGCATTTGCAAGGTACCACAATGCTATCCAGTGCCGTCCTGATGTTTTCATGAACTGATTAAATCTGAGAATCGCCTTTGAAAAATTGCGGCTTTGATAGCAGGCCAATCCATGCCAGAAATATGAAATACCGGCATCGAGAGGGGAGAGATGTGAGGGTAAAGTAAAGCCCAGTTCAAAAGATTCTTCCCAGAGGAGCCGTTTCGGGAATGAATCGACTATCGGAACATAATGACGCCATCTGTTCATGTATAGGTGCATGTCCTGTCTTTCTGTTTCAGAATGTTCTTTCTTATGGACATCCAGAATATTATTGTGGGTTATAAGGCAACGTGCTAAGGGAATAAACTGTTTTCCCCTCGAATAGAGCTTAAGGCAGAAGTCACTGTCGGCGTGATAAAACCTGAAATCTTCATGGAGCCCTCCGACTTCTCTAAATAGGTCGAGCCTGACAAGTCCGTAATTCAGGAGCAGTGTATGCCCGAACATGAAATCAATGCCATGGAATTCCCATCCCTCTGATCCTGCTACATTCTTATAGAAAAAGATGCCGCCGGCTACTTCCTGCGGCTGCTGATTCAGAATCTCAACTCCTCTTGTAATACAGGCTTCATGGAACACAGTATCATCGCTCGCATACATTGCCCACTTGCCCTTTGCCTTTGAAAACCCGAAATTGTAGAGTTGCGCCCAGCTGTGTTTTCCCTGTCCCAGATGCTCTGATTCATTATAGATATGCTGAACGCCATGTTTCTGTAATATCTCAAGGGTATTGTCCGTTGAATTGCCCTCAATGACGATTAATTCATAACGAACCCCCTGCGCAGCTTCCCTGAGACTTGCGAGCATCTGGTCAAGCAATGCAGCCCGGTTCTTTGTGGCAAGCACGATACTGATATCGGGGTTTTCAACAATCCTACTAGTTGCTTCTTCTAAAACTACACGTTCGGAACCAGGTTTGATATTTTCCGATCTGCGAAATACATTTTCATACAGCTCTTTATAAGCCTTTGCCTGGATTTCCAAGCCATATTCATTTAATGCTTTTTCTCTGCAATTAAACCTCAATTGTTCATAATTGCTGTGAAACAAACACCAGTTTATGCCGTCTATCAATCCCTGAGTGTCGCAGGGAGCTGCAAGATAGCCTGTCTTTTGGTGTTCCACCATGTCAGGAATACCGCCGATATTGAATCCAACAACTGGAATACCGCAGGCCATTGCTTCAATAACAGTATTGGGCAGATTATCTTCAAGCGATGGGATTACGAATAAATCTGCGAGGCTATAAATGAGCGCCATCTGATCTTCACCGGCTATACGACCTAAATTAATGATTGGATACTTGAGATTTAAGTCAATATTACCCCCAAAAATGGCTAAAATTATTTCAGATGAGGGTTGAGCAGGAGAATAATTATTTAATGTCTCTAAAAGATAGGATAATCCTTTTCTTTTATTTGAAATGTCATCAGCTCCAAACAGAATTATTTTTGCATTTTCAGAAATACCCAGTTCTTTGCGTATTTCATTTTTCTGATAAGGTTTGAAAACATCAAGCGGCAGGCTGTTAGGGATTGCTTTTACAGGATATTTTGAAAAAAGAGAACTCTTTGAAGCACACTCCGCCAACCATTTACTCGGGGTAACAATGTTTAAATTCAGATTTTTATATGCATTGAATTTCCGAGTCCATATCTGTTTTGATAAATCATCTTCCATTGAAGAACCAAGCTGGTAACATGCGCCGCATGATTTTTGGTATTTTTGACAATCTCCGGCATAATGACATCCACCTGTAAAAGGATTCATGTCATGAAGAGTCCAGATTATTGTCTTATCTCTAAAAATATGCGCGATCTTTTGATAATCAATAAGTCCTGCAACCCAGTGGAAGTTTATAATATCAGCATCACGGATTTCTTTAACAGATTCAAGATTCATATCTGATGAAGCGTCGGAAAAAAGTTCAGAACCGATTGGTCTTTCAGGATACTGAGACAACAAAGAATGCCATTTAACAAAGATATTACGCCAATTAGTCTCTTTTTCAGGGGAATCTTCTACACAACATGAAGATTTATCCGGGCTGTCAGTCAGAATTAATTTAACACTCAGGTCACCGCTTCTTTTATTCAAAACAAGCATGGTCGAGTCAGCGCCAATTGCCAGCAATCCCTTGTGTAACCTGTATGCAGCATTGCCTGCACCGCTGAAATCCATAGAGCACAAATGAACAATTTTCATGGATGCATCAGATATTTTTTCAGATATATGTTTATAATCTGCCGGCGTAATCATCAAATCTGAAATCTCTACCTTTTGGTTCAGCAAATCTTCAAGCCTCAACGTCCTATCGGTCATTTTCTTCCACCTAATTCTTATCAGGGTTTTGAAAACCAAATACCTGAATAATCTATTTTATGTAAATCAAATTTTATATTTCGTAAAGCTTCAAATTCATGTATGGCTTTTTTACATCCCTCCCAGTGACCATAATCATCAACTTGGATGAAGCCATTATGAACAATTTGGTCATATAAGTTGTGCAAAATTACTTTTGTTGATTCATACCAATCTGCGTCCATATGCAGAAATGCAATAGGGCCCACAATATTCCTCATTTGTGGCAAAGTATCCTGAAAATAACCCTTTACAGTTTTCACAATATCAGAAATACCTAATTTTGTGCATATTTCACGCACACTATCTTCAGGTGCAGCACATGTCCCGGTTCCCCAACCAGTTGATTCAGCATGTTGATTGTCATGTGTATCATGTTCAGTCGGTGTTGGCATTCCTTCAAAAGAGTCAAATGCATAATGCAAGCGGGGTTGTTTGCTGTATTTTTGAATCGTGTAAGCCAATAAAGCAGTTGACCCTCCTGCAGCAACACCACATTCAATGAAATTTCCTGTAACATTTTCTAAACATACTTTCTTTGCAGCAGAGAAAAGCGAGAACAACCTTGCATCACTTAACATTGTATATGGTCTAATAACCTGAAGCAATTCATTAAATTCAGCATCACCAAGTTGCGTAGAAATTCTTTGGGGATATGCATTAAGAACTTGATCCAGAAGATTAATTGCATCTATGTTGTTCGCAAAATATCGTAATTCTTCTCGCAAAGCTTCTCGTGCATCTCCCAATTGATTCATTCTCAAAAAGTAAATTGCCCTAAGGTAATCAAGACCCTGGATAGATATTTTTTGTGCTTTTGCTTGAATGAGTAAATTGAAAGCTAAATTATTATCATTTTTTTGTAAAGCTTTTAGAGCTTGCTCCATTAATTCAGGAACTGATTGTTTTTCTGTCTCCCCAAAAGTTTTTGGATTGATCTGAGGTGTTTGTTTGGGTGAGGTTGAAGCTTTCAAGATTTCATTTATTAACAAGTTCGCTTTCTTGTGTTCTGGCATAACAGTTAATAAATGTCTTAATGTTTCAATAGCTTTTTCATTTTGACCAAGTCGTGCAAGTGCGATTGCCTTGCCGTAAAGAATGCCTATTACCTCAGGATAAATAGCAATTGCGTGATCAAATAAAGTTACAGCTTGATCATTATTATGAGAATTAAGTTGATTCAGTATATCTTCAAGCAAAAATCGACTGTTCTCTATTTTACCCAAAAAATGATATTCAAAAGTAAATCGATCTGCGTTCTCGTCAGCTATAATCTCTAAAGGATGAACAATATCTTTCAGCGTTTCTACTTTATTATTTGCTACTCTGCTTCTATATGCAGTATGGGTTCCTACCTGCCCAAACCCAATGTTAGAAACAAGATTGACATTAGGGAGTATAGATAATCCATTGTTTG
>VGWX01000140.1 GCA_016873615.1 Nitrospira sp.
GACATCCTGCATATCATATAATCCGGCAGGTTTACCAAAGCACCAGAGAGCTGCCCTCAGTGCGCCTCTTGCAAATGTATCCCTGCTTGAAGCCTTGTGTGTCACCTCGATCCTTTCACCAAGACCTCCGAAAATAACCGTATGTTCTCCAACTATATCACCGGCGCGTATAGTCTGAATGCCTATCTCTTTTGCAGTCCTCTCACCTATAATCCCTTTTCTCGCATAGACTGCAACCTCATCAAGATTCCTTTTAAGCGCATCTGCGATCACCTGCGCCATCTTCAAGGCAGTTCCACTCGGAGCGTCTTTTTTCATCCTGTGATGAGCTTCGATAATCTCGATGTCATATCCTTCACCAAGCACCCTTGCGATATCCTGAAGTACTTTGAGAAGAAGGTTTACGCCCATGCTCATATTTGATGCCATTACGCAAGGGGTTTTCCCGGCGAGTTCAGAAACTTCTTTTAAGGCATCTTTTGTAAAACCGGTTGTCCCTATTACAATCGCCTTGCCTTTTGATGATGCAAGCCTCAGGTGTTCAAGGGACGCCTCTACTGTAGAGAAGGAGATAATCAGGTCAACATTATTAATTATTAATTCAGCATTCTCAACAAGTTTCACTCCTGTATCGCCTATTCCAATTACTGTGCCGATATCCTTGCCGATATCCTTATGGCCTTTCCTCTCAAATGCACCGGCCAACTGAAGACCCTCGTATTCTTTTGAGAGCGCTGTAATCCTGCTTCCCATCCTTCCTGCTGCGCCTGCAACTGCTATCTTAACCATAAAACCCCCTTTCTTAAGCTAAGGAGCAAAGTGCAAAAAGCATGGAATTTAATCTTTTTCATTCATTCTGCTCCCTGCTCTTTGTTCTCTGTATTTTCCACATCGCCCTCTATTTTATACTCATCAGAGACCCATTTGCCAAGATCTATGAGTTTACACCTTTCAGAACAGAACGGCTTATAGGGATTTTCTTCCCATGTTGTTTTCTTCTTACAGATCGGACAGATAATTTGCATAGGTCAATTAATTCTATTATTTAATTTCATTCACATTCTGAACTTTTTGATCATATTTTATCAAGTTTTTCATAAGCAGCGCTGATACAACGCCGTTCACAGTGCCTGTCAGTGTTCCGAAAAGGATTATTACAGGTGTTATCAATAGAATAGCCTCTATTCTTTGTATGAATAAAAAATATGCGAGGAAAAGCTGTGCAAGATTATGGAATAATGCGCCGATAATGCTCAGCCCCATTGTGCTGAATAATCGCGGGGCTATATGCAATACAAATCCCATTACCAAAGTGCTCGCAATGCCTCCACCAAGGCTGAGGATGAATGCAGGGCCGAGGAATGAACCGGCAATCAGTGATGCGAGCATTACCCTGATCAGCGTTACCATAACTGCAGGGCGCATACCATAGAGCAGAAGAGTTATAAGGGTAACAATGTTTGCAAGGCCGAATCTTAGCCATGGAATTGGCGATGGCAAAAGATTTTCGAATCCGTGAAGACCTAATGCAAATGCAGAGAGCAGAGCTATCCGGTATTTATCCTGTTGTTGCATCAACGGTCTTCTTATGCTTATCAGGATCGCCCAGTGTTACAACAATCCTGTTTGGAAGGCAGAGTACTGCTCCGCTTCTGACCCATCCTGTTTGTATGCAGAGTTTGTTATGGCATGGAGATTCAATAATCCGAACCTGATGGTCTTTGATCTCAACGACTGTCTTTCCTTGCGGACCTTCAACTGACACAACCCTGTTTTTATCAAGAGGCAAAATGTAGGCAGGATAACCGTCTGCATATATGTGCACCGTAAAGTTATCAGGAAGAATTTCCTTAATAAAGGCAATCCCTGATAAGGATAACACTATCATGAGAGAAAAAAGAATTCTGTCAGCAAGGGTAGTATTATGAAACAGTTCTTTTAAACTCAATTTTTTTCCTGATGCCTTGTGTTAAATGTGATTTTCCCTGACTGTCTATAATCATCCCTTCAAAACCCAATTTATCAAGGACCTTTAACCCCTGTTCCGGCCCGAGTATAAAGATGCCTGTTGCAAATGCGTCTGTGAAAGCGCCTTCTTTGGTTATTATGCTTACACTCCGGCATTCCTGAGCTGAAAGCCCTGTTTTAGGGTTAAGCAGATGATGATATCTTTTACCGTTAAATAGAAAAAACCGCTCATAGTCACCTGATGTCGATATGGCCATATCTTCGAGTTCAACAGTTGCCATAATATCATCTTCCTTATCTTTTGCCTCTGGATTGCGTATGCCGATCTTCCAGGGCTTTCCATCAGGCTTCAGACCGAATGCCTTTATGTCTCCGGCGACAGCAACCAGTCCGGAACGTATCCCCTGTTTTTTTAGGGTCTCTGCTGCCTTATCAGCAGCATACCCTTTTGCTATTCCGCCGAGATCAATAAGCACGCCTTTTTTCTTCAGGAATACGGTTGATTTATCCCTGTTGATGATGATATCCCTGTAATTTACGAGAGAAAGATTTTTTTTAATCATGCCATAGTCGGGTCTGATCTTTTTATTAAAATCATAGAGCGCAATAACAGGACCGATAGTCACATCAAATGCACCTTCAGTATTTTCCGATACATACAGCGCCTTTTCCAGCAACTTCAGGATATCATCTGATACTTTTACCTCTGAGACGCCGGCGTTTCTATTGATGCGTGTTATCTCGCTATCAGGTGAATAATGGTTTGAGAGCTTTTCAAGATACTCAATTTCTGAAAATGCAGCATCAATTGCTTTTTCAGCAGTATCTTTTAAGTCCGAAACAACTGTAATGGTAATGAGCGTATCCATGAGTATTTTGTCCTTTTTGAAGATTCTTTCCTTGTTAGGAGAACAGGAAAGGGCAGTAAACAGTATATAAAATATCGTAAATATCAGGCAGTAGTTAAAAATTTTAAAAACTATTAACTTTTCACTTTTAACTTTTAACTTGTTTTTCATGCTACTCTCGCATGGCTGATTTTTGTGAGTTTATTTTTCAAAAACCTTCCGGTATGGGATTGCGGGTTCAGGCTGACCTCTTCTGGGGTCCCTTCTGCAACCACCATGCCGCCTTCATCTCCACCCTCAGGACCAAGGTCTATAATGTAATCGGCTGATTTTATGACATCAAGGTTGTGTTCTATGATGATGACAGTATTGCCGGAATCGACAAGACTGTTTATCACATCGAGCAGTTTCTGGATATCGAAAAAATGCAGTCCTGTGGTGGGTTCATCAAGTATATAGAGAGTGTTGCCTTTTGATTTTCTTCCGAGTTCCCTTGATAGTCTTACCCGCTGCGCCTCACCGCCGGAGAGTGTAGAGGCAGGTTGACCAAGCTGCAGATATCCGAGTCCGACATCTTCAAGCACTTCAAGTTTCTGCCTTACAGGATGGAATGATGAAAAAAACTGGAGCGCTTCGGATATGGTCATATCGAGCGCCTCTGAGATATTCTTCCCCTTATACCTGATCTCAAGCGTTTCTTTGTTGTATCTCTTTCCCTTGCAGGAGTCACATGGTATATAGACATCCGGTAAAAAATGCATCTCTACCTTTATCAAGCCATCTCCGTTACATGACTCACACCTGCCGCCGGGGAGATTGAAACTGAACCTGGAAGGAGAGTATCCCCTGATTCTTGCATCCTGAACCTGTGCGAAAAGTTCCCTGATAAATGAGAAGACGCCGGTATAAGTAGCAGGGTTTGATCTGGGAGTCCTGCCCAGAGGTGATTGATCCACGCTTATCATGCGGTCTATCTTATCCATGCCTTTTATTTCTCTGTATTTACCGGGAATGGATTTGCTTCCATGGATTTGTTTGCAGAGCGCTTTATAGAGTATCTCTATTATGAGAGTGCTTTTGCCGGAACCTGAAACTCCTGTCACACATGTGAAGGTCCCAAGAGGTATATCGACATTAATGTTCCTGAGATTGAACTCCTGAGCGCCAGTTATCTTAATAAAATCTCTTGGTATTCTCCTGACTGAAGGAGTATCTATTGTCACTGATCCATTCAGGTATTTTCCTGTGATAGAGCTTCCATTCTTCTCTATCTCTTCAGGCCTTCCTGAAGCAACAACCCAGCCGCCCCTGAGTCCGGCGCCAGGTCCCATATCAACAATATAGTCAGCCCATCTTATCGTCTCCTCGTCATGCTCTACAACAATGACAGTATTGCCGGCGTCCCTGATTGAGGAGAGGCTTTCGAGAAGCTTTATACAATCCCTCGGATGCATGCCTATGCTGGGTTCATCGAGGATATATAAAACCCCTGTGAGGGATGAA
>VGWX01000141.1 GCA_016873615.1 Nitrospira sp.
TTCATGTTCTACAAACTTTGCTCCCGGTCGATCAGCCTCGTGGACAGTCCGCGTTATCTCATGTATCTGCCATTCGTTCACATCAATAAACTCTTTAATAGCGTTGTTTACAAGATGTGATTTTGTCCGGGACGTTGCCTTGGCGAGACGGTCAAGCTTTTCCTTCGTTTCATCATCGAGCCTTACGGTCAATGTCGTACTCATTATACACCACCTTCCTTGTAACACATCTTAACACAATGTACTGTTATTTTTCTATGGGCATTAACAACGCTAATTACTTGAGAAAACAGGGACACATCCCATAATTCTTGGTGCATTAATCTCTATAATGTCTTTGAAAATTCCATTGGATGCCTTAAGATGATATAATGCTTTTTCTAAAATCGTTGAATTAGTTTAATCAAAGAATTCTTCGAAGCTCTGCTTCGGGGTAGCTTTTTGACGTCATTCCCGCAAGCGAAGCGCGTCGGGAATCCTTTTTCGGAAAGATTCCGGTCAAGCCGGAATGACAGCAAGCCCAGTTTTCGATACCTCGCAGCTCTGCTGCGGGGTAGTTCATTATCAATTCGCTTTGCACGCTTCAGGATCTCCCGGCAAAAAGGGCTGTTTTGATAAATCACGACATCTATGTCTTCTTCACATTGGAAGAAGAACTTTTTCTGAACATCCAGAGTCAGTGTGAGAGGGCTTGTCCTTTTTTTTGGCACAAGGAGGATATCGATGTCTCCTCCCCTTTTTGAATCATCTGTGCGAGAGCCAAAAAGGTATACTTCACCGCGAAAATCTTTAAGAGCATGTTTCAGGGCCTTTTTCTCATTTTCATCCAATCTCATGATATAACCTTTTTTACGAAGTAACCTGAAAATATCTTACCACATTGAAGAAATAAGTAATTGGAGATATGGGTGTAAAGATATTGATTGGAGGGATTGAAGGAAGTGTTATTCTTTCCGTAACTTTCCGCAAAACACTTTGGGTTTGATTCAACACCTCATGGTTCCAAAACCTTATAACATCATAAAGCTTGCAAAGGATATCCAGGAGGTTGATTTTTTCGAGCGCAATCAGTGCAGAGGTGTCAGCGATAGCTGTATCAGGCATTTCTCAATTCTGTGTCGAGATCGGTCTTCTCATATTTCAGAGGCGGAACACCACGGCGTATGAGAATTTCGGCAAAAGTTTTTTCTGAGAACCCTGCTATTTCAGCGGCTTTGCCCAATGAGACTATTCTGTCTTCAAGCAGTTTTATTGCGAGAAGCAGCTTCACTTCATCTTCTCTTATATTCATTTCAGGGAGTCTGACTAATAACTTCATCGAAGCGCTCCTCCTTTAACTTTAACCTTATTTTACCACAAGGGGTGGATTGCCGTGAGATATTTAAATATAAACAGTGCTGAACGTTTTTGCCCCTTCCCTGACCAGTATTTCGGCCAGAAAATGCGAAAGGCGGGATTGCCACGGGCTGCGCCCTCGCAATGATCGATTGCTTGCCTTACTGCCTTCTTCACTTCCTGACTCACTGGCTTAATATTATCCCTACTTGAGAGTTTTAAATTCGACAGGCAGTCTTTTCTCACAGGTCTCAAGAGATTTCAGACACAGGTCTTCGCACTCGTTATTTTGACATTTTTCTATGCATGATTCATATTTCTTATCACAAGCCTCTGCAATGGCCAGATATTTTTTTCTGATATATTCATCTTTTGCTGCCTTATCAGCATTTGCCCTGTCGGTGTTCTTCTGGTTTTCCTTCAGAACTTTTTCATACAGGCTGGCAGTACCCTTTTTCTGAAATGGTTCTTTTTCCTCATTGCTTGAACTTGAACAGCCTATAAAAAGAACACAAAATAATACAATGAACATAAATAGTAATATGTTAAGGGAATTCTTCCGGTACATATCTTATCCTTCCTAAAAATTCTCTCGTCAGTTATGTGACATATTTAGCCTTATACAGGAGGAGAAACCTAATTCTTGTAAAATTATACTTTCGACATCCAATACTCATATAAATCATGAAGGGTAGTTTCAAACGGTGTTTCAGGCACCCAACCAGTTTCTTTCTTGAGTTTGGCATTATCGCCGATAATAATGGGATTATCCACGGGTCTTATCAATTCTTCTGACTTCTGTATTTTACATTTGATTCCGGCAATCTCTATCAGAAAAATCAGGCAATCTTCTAATTTTTTCCCGGTACCGCAGCAAACATTATATATCTCACCCGGGCTTCCTTTTCTTAAAAGTGAAAGATATGCTTTACTAACATCCCTGACATCAGTAAAATCTCTTATAATTTCCAGATCGCCCACATTGATAACTGGTTTGCGCATCCCCTTTTTTATTTCAGCTACCTGCCTGGCAAAGCTTGACAGAACAAACCTTTCATCCTGTCTTGGACCAAAATGGTTAAACGACCTTGTGCTGACTATGTCTAAATTGAATCCTTTCACATACACAGCGGCCATATATTCCTGGGCAACACGGGCTACAGCATAAGGACTTACAGGATTAGGTGGTTCTGATTCTTTTAAAGGTATTTTATCGGCGGTTACAATGCCATATTGCTCTGATGAGCCGATTGATAACACACGGATCACAGGATTGACCTTTTTTACAGCTTCTAATAAATTGAGAAATATATTGAAATTATTATTGAAGCACTCTATAGGTTTCTGCCAGCTGTAAGCAACTGAACTATAAGCGGCCAGATGAATTACAAAATGGGCTCCTGATAACTCAAGTATTTTTATCAGGTCATTCATTGATAACAAATCAGCCTTAGAGTATTGAATGGACTTGCGAAGTGATGGATCGATAAAGGAATAATCCGGCTCGGAAAGGTCTAAAGCGGTTATAAGGGCCTCCGGGTCATCCTTGAAAATAGCTTCTATCAAATGGCCTGCAACAAAGCCTGATGCGCCGGTAATGACATATTTCAAGTATTGCCTCCTGAATATCCCAATTCTGTTTCGATGCTATTCTAACAAAATTATCCTGTTCCTGTATTATAGAACTGTAATTTATTAAATTTTCAATACCCTACAGTTCCTGCGGCGGGGAGGTTCATTTATGTTCATAAAATTTCATCCGGTAAAAAAAAATGAAAAAAATAAAAAAACATAAAAAGAAAAACACCGCTTATGATTTGGGAGTTGTTCTTTTTAATAACCAACAATATGATGAAGCAATAGTAAATTTCCAAAGAGCACTGGAACTCAATCCAAAATTACTTCATGCATACAATTATATCGGAAATGCCCTTCAGGAGAAAAAAAAGTATGATGAAGCGATATCCTATTATAAAAAGGCTTTAGCTCTGAACCCATATTTTATCGGCGCGCATTATAATCTCGGGGATGCTTTCCTGGACAAAGGGCAGCTTGATAAAGCTATAGCCTGTTATCAGCAGGCAATTAAACTTGATCCTTACTTTGCTCATGCTTACAACAATCTGGCAATTGCACTAAAAGACAAAGGACAGATTGACGAAGCAATAATTTATTGCAAGAAGGCAATCGAACTTGATCCAAACCTTGTAGAGGCAATTTATAACATGGGGAATGCGCTCTATGATAAGGGGCAACTTGATGAAGCTATGACCTATTATCAAAAAGCTCTTCAGCTTAATCCGAATCATGCTGGTGCATATACTAACCTTGGAAATGTTTTCAAAAGCAGAGGAGAAGTTGATAAAGCGGAAATGTTTTATAGATATGCTATGCAAATGAACCCGGATGATTTGACTCCATATCAAGCCCTGCTAATGACGATTAACTATAATTACAGCCATGATGCCCAAACCATTTTCTCTGAACATCTTCTATTTGCTAAAAAGTTTGCAGAACCTTTGTATCCCGAAATATTAAAACATACCAATGACCATGTGCCCGGTCGCCGGCTAAAAATTGGTTATGTTTCACCTGATTTCGGAAAGCATTCAGTTGCATATTTTATTGAACCGATACTGGCTGCTCATAATAAAGAACGGTTTGAAACATTCTGTTATTCAGTGGTTCCTCAAGAAGATGAAGTAACACAACGCTTGCAGGGATATGCTGATCACTGGAGGGGTATTGCAGTGATGTCCGGTGAAGAGGCTGCCGAACTCATTCGGAATGATGCAATCGACATCCTCGTTGACCTTGCAGGCCACACTGCTTATAACCGGTTGCTACTGTTTGCCCGCAAACCTGCTCCTGTTCAAATAACATGGATAGGGTATCCTGCAACAACCGGCCTTTCAACCATGGATTACAAGATTGTTGACAGTTATACTGACCCCCCCGGAATGACAGAACAGTTTT
>VGWX01000142.1 GCA_016873615.1 Nitrospira sp.
GGCAGCTCGGTCTTGAAATACCCATGGACTGCTGCTGAACATGATTTTGGATTTCCATTAGAGATCTCGGCTTCGTTTTATCGAGCAGATGATATTCTGCCCTTTATTGCCCGCCTCGACTTCGAGAACGCCTATGCCCTTGAAGAATTGATGAACACACATAGAGATACTTTTCAGGAAGAAAAACCTTGCTTAATGTGCTATGAGCGATCGGTGGCTTTTTCTGCCCCTGTAAATCTCTCGCAGATAAAGTGGCCTGACCATGTGCGTAAAATCGCCGGTTACAGTCAGGAAAAGCTGGCAAGTCTTTTTGAGCAGGGGGCCCGGATTGACATACTGTCTTTTTCTGATTTTATACCGAAGGCCTGTCATCAGGAAGTAGAGTTAAAATTTACAGAACCTGCTGAGTTTCCGGAACCAGGAACTCAGCAGCACACAGGTTTTGATCATCCAAAGAGCAACCAGGATTTGAGGAATATGTATATCAATCTGCTTCAGAGCGCTTTGGGAATGCCGTTATCCGATGCAACTGCAGCTGTGAATGATATGCTAAAACAGGCAGAGGAAGAAGCGCTAAGGGAAGGAACTGCTGACTTGCCTGAGAATTTCGGCGACAAACTTTTGGAAAGTGAGGCATTGGATGAAAATATCAGATCGCTGTTGGGAAAAAGAAGGGCTGAAGGTGCCAGAGATGAGGATATACGATGGTGGTGGAATATGGATGAAATTGAAAGAAGAATGACCATAAAATATGACAATATGCTCAAGAAAGCTCAATTCCAGAAACTTGTAAATCAGCCTGGTATGGACAAGACAGAAGCTGTAAAGAATTTCAGAAAGAATTATCCGCTCTTCGGAATACCTGGTGATTCTCTGTCTGCCGATACCGATGGTCCTTTACCTTATGAACTGATGGAGAGGGTAAATAGGTTTTTTGAAAGGATATCAAAGGAGGAGCCGGAAAGGTTACAGCAGGAAATAGCAGATTCCCCAACCATGAATGCTTTCTTGCGAAGAGAGCTTAGGGCCGGGAATCTGTAAAAAGTTCCGGGGAACCTATAGTCAATGAATATCGATGAGGCAATTCAATCGGCTGTTAAATATCATCAGGAAGGTGAATTACAAAAAGCAGAAAATATTTACAATGAAATACTAAAGATACAACCAGAGAATGTTCCCGCCCTTCATTTCCTCGGATTAATATATTATCAAAACAAAAAACATGATATTGCTATGCATTATTACAAAGAAGTTCTGTCTCTTAACCCAAACAATGTTTTTGCATGTAATGATTTGGGAAATGTTCTTATTGACAAAGGGCTGCCTGATGAGGCTACAACGTTTTATCAGAAAGCTATTGAAATTGATCCAAATTATGTAGGTTCATACGTTAATATAGCGAAGGCATATCGTGATAAAGGGCTGCTTGATGGTGCCGTAACATATTATCGGAAAGCCCTTGAAATTGCCCCAAATGACGCCCAGGCAAACTGGAATATGGCAATCGCACTCTTGTTGTCAGGAAATTTTCAGGAAGGCTGGAAATATTATGAATGGCGCTGGCAAGTGCCGCATTATAAACAGTGCCGGCAAAATTTCTCTCAACCCCTGTGGAATGGTTCAGAAATTCAAAACAGGACAATCTTGATTCATGCTGAACAGGGTTTTGGTGATACCATTCAGTTTGTTCGATATATTGCTTCAGTTTCAAAGCTCGGTGCAAAAGTTGTTTTTCAGTGCAAAAAGGAATTGGCAAAGCTTCTGAAATATGTTGAAGGCGCATATCAGGTTAGAGCACACGAAGAACAATTGCCTGAATACGACTTGCACTGTCCGCTATTAAGCCTGCCTCTTATTTTCAATACGACACTTGATACTATCCCTGCAGATGTGCCTTATATCAGAACTGATTCAATATCAGCAGATCATTGGCGAAATATAATAAAAAGTGATAATTCCATCATTAAAATAGGATTGGCATGGTCTGGAAATCCAGGATATGAAAATGACTTTAACCGTTCATGTTCACTTGAGGTATTCCTGCCTCTTGCACAGCTTGATGGTTTCAGCTTATACAGTCTTCAAAAAGGAGAGGCATCGGGACAGGCTAAAGACCCGCCAGAAGGAATGAACCTGATTGATTATACAGAAGATATTCATGACTTCTCAGACACCGCTGCCTTAATCGAGAATCTCGATTTGGTTATCTCTGTTGACACAGCAGCTGCACATTTAGCCGGTGCGCTGGGCAAACCTGTGTGGACATTATTGCCATTTGCTCCGGACTGGAGATGGATGCTGAACAGGGAAGACAGTCCATGGTATCCAACCATGAGGCTTTTACGCCAGCCCTCACCCGGAGACTGGGGATCTGTGATAACCAAAGTCAAAAATGAACTTCTGAAATTGTATAAATAAAAATGAACAATATTAACCCCGAAGCTGAGCTTCGAGGAATTCTTCTGATTAAACCCGTTTTTTTGTTGCATCTTTCTAAAGAAATCGTAGAATCATACAATCATTTTCTTCTGGAAATAGGATATTAACCATCTCCTGCCGCCAACAAAATGACGGATTATTGTATCTTCCCGTCGTGAGGGATTAATATAAAAAATATATTTCCCATCTTCTTCGGGAACACATGTCACATTCCAGGTCTCAGGCAATATCTCCACGTTCCTATATAAATCATTTAACTCATAAAGAGTAAATTCTGTTTTTTCGCTATGAAACCCAAAATGTTTCATCTTCATGAACGGATACCAGCTATGCCTCTTGATTCCGGCAAGAGAATACCATGAAGCCTGTTCCTTGAAAATTTCCCAAAAAGAACTCATTTTCTCGAAGGAATCCACAGTCTCTTGATCTTTGAGGGAGTTATATCTCTTTTCATCAAGTATGTTTCTCAAAAGATCATAACCCCATTCATTTAACTTCAGGGAATAGAACCCCATGCAGTGTGTATTGCACGAATCTATCGCATACGTAAATGTCTTATTGGTAGCGAATGAAACTGATCCGTCTACTATGCACATATCGGCGTCGAGATGTACAACAATATCCCCTTCTTTGAATGTGCCTTCGTCTGCAAGATCCAGAATACTCTTGAATTTGTGCCAGGTAATATTGCCTCTGAATGGCTCCTCTATCTTATTGAGCTCAATATATTCAAACCCGTGCAAATGGCAATATTCTTTATTCCTGGCTCTCGTGATATTTTCAAAGAATTCCCTTCTGTAATCCTGATAATCTGCGATAACAAAAAAATACTTCTTCATATTAATCCCCTATCTTAGTTTTCAAAACTTATATTTATTTTTTAGTTTTAACACATATTATTCAAAAACGGTGCAATGATAGGTCGGGATAGAGTATTGGAGCGGATTCTTTTGCTGATAGTCAAAATACAATATGATAAAAAAGAGGCAAAAGCCTCGGAGGTCGGAACGACCGAGAATGAGCTCCGATATTCTATCCCGGGCATATCCAATAAGAACTAATGAATAGAGTGGATTAATCTATCCGGCTCCAGTAGAAAATATTAAAACATATAACTATTGTATAATGTACCATTTCTTTCATTTTATATAAATTGCTAAAATATGCATAAGTAAGCAAATGAGAATATTTCTTATTCCTCTGAGAGAGCACTTTCAACCGAAAAATCAACCTTTCATATATCCCCATCACAACGATGACTATGGTGTGGAGCAAGATTTCTTGTCTTACCTTTTCAACAATAGCAACCTCATCACACATAAACCAAAAGAGGCTGACTGGCATTATCTGCCGATTTTCTGGACCCGCTGGCACCTGAACCATGATTATGGAAAAGACGGGATTACAGAGCTCCAGGAAGAAGTAAACAAAGCATTGCTTGACGACAGGAAAACTTTTACTATCTGTCAATATGATGATGGACCAATAGTAAATATCGAAAATACGAAAATTTTTCTGGCTTCCCGAAAATCAGATGCAGGCTATGATATCCCACTTTTAAGTTCAGCCCACAAAATTCCAGCCTCTATCCCCCCCAAAAAGTATCTTGCCTCATTCGCCGGGCGGCTGGATACCCATCCGTTAAGGCAAAATATGGATATTTCCTTAAAGAACAATAAAGACATTTTTATTTATGACGGCAATCGCGGTCCTGAATTTTTTATTGATCTTCTCTTTTCCTCATATATTGCTCTATGTCCCCGGGGATACGGTGGCAGTTCATTCCGGTTCTTTGAAGCAATGCAGGCAGGGACTGTTCCATTTTT
>VGWX01000143.1 GCA_016873615.1 Nitrospira sp.
AAAAGATTTTTCTGATAAAGAAAGGGCCCTGTCATGGAAACAGTATTTTGAGAGGGTTCAGGGTCAATCACTGGACGATACGCTTTATACATGTGGAGCAGGAGTTACCGGCTTTCACATAGACCCATTTGGTTTACTAAAACCCTGCCTTATGACAAAAAATATTTTTCATGACCTTTCAGAAGGCAGCTTTTTGAAAGGCTGGCATGATATTATATCTAAGATAAAAGAGAAAAAAGCAGGAGGGGATGTGTCAGGTTGCCATCAATGCGAAAAAATAAACATATGCGGGTTCTGCCCTGCTTTCTTTGAATGGGAAAACGGGGAGGAGGATATGCGTTCAGAATATATCTGCGACATCGGTAATAAACGTTTCGAATTCATAAAAAATCCTTATCTATGGGGAGTCCAAAATGCAGCATAAAGAAAATGAGGGGAATAAACAGTCTTACGAAAAACCCAGGCTAAGAACAATCGAACTTACTGCAGAAGAAGTATTAGGTATAGCCTGCAAAACAAGGTTCAGCGATCCTACCGGAGTCGGCAGTTCCGGCTGCACGAATGGATTATGTTCCAGGACGCCCGGCTCTTAAATACTCAGATAAATAATGTCTGATGTAATAAAGCTGGATATCGCCGGTGTAACCTTCATCGTAGCCTGCCGGCAACCTATATTAATAAGTGAACCTCCTGAATCCTATGCGTCCTTTGTAACAGAAAACATTTCTTTTGATGACAGTATCGAGATCAACCTTGAATTTACATTTGATTCCATCCCTGACATTAAGAAAATGAGAAAGATTTTTGAGACAGAAAAATCCTGGACACTGTTTCAAAACGAAGAAAGATATTTCGTTATACTCTGCCCTCCTGCAGCAGATAAGACCGTATGGGCAGCAGAATTTGACCGTGATGTTAAAACAGCCACAATTTTCCTTGGAGAACCATTTGTTCGCAAGGATAACGGCAATATTATCGTATCACACGGCGTCTTTTATCCGGTGGATCAGATCCTCCTCATGTATTTTCTTGCACAGAGGCAAGGTGCGCTGATACATGCCGCAGGAATCGAGTATAATGGGAAAGGCTTTATATTTCCCGGAAGGTCCGGCGCAGGCAAAACCACCATATCCGGACAACTCGCTTGCTCTGACAGATTGAAGAAACTGAGTGACGACCGCATTGCTGTAAGAAAAATGCATAATACTTTTCAGGCATTCGGCACTCCATGGCCGGGAGAAGGAGGCATTGCGATAAATAAGCATGTTCCTTTGTCAGGGATGTTTTTTATTTCACATGCAGAACATAACAGGATTGAAGAGATCAAACCACAGAAAGCCTTCGAAATGCTTTTGCCTGTTACATCCGTTCCGTGGTATGACCCTGAGGTAATGGATAAGGTTCTTCTTTTTTGTAATGACCTTACCTCGGGAATTCCGGCATATAATCTCTCTTTTAAACCAGGAGCTGAAATAGGAGATGTTTTTGAGAAATTCATCTCCACATAAACAAACACTTTCCTGCCCGGAACAAGCAGAATTGAATCCTATATCCACTGAAACTGCCGCCCTATATGAGGAAATATTAAACAGCGGGTTAAGTCTCCGCATAAGGGCTACCGGCAGAAGCATGGCTCCTTTCCTGAATGGAGGAGAAATCCTGACAATAAAAAAAGGGCCTGATTCCTCTTTCCATATCGGTGATCTGATTTTCTTTAAGACCCGCTATGGCTCTCTCCTGCTTCACAGGATTATCAGAAAACAATACAAGGATATGGTAATTTTTCAGACAAAGGGAGATGCTGTTCCGGGGGCTGATGAACCTGTCTCTGAAAATGATATTCTCGGAAAAGTCTGCATTATTGAGAAAAATTTTTTCGGCATGAGAACAAAACGCGTTTATATGGAATCCCGTTTCTGGAAAACGATCAATTACCTTCTCGCAATAATCAGTTCCTTACAGTCCAGAATGTACCTTGCCTTTACATACCTTGCTGTTCGCAGGTGACGTTCCGCTGAATCTTTTGTATACTATGAGTCATGAGTAAACACTTTCGTTTCGGGAAATATCTTGTTGACAAGGGTCTGATAACGACTGATGCCATTATTAATGCCCGGCTGCTTCAGAGAAGAAACAACCGCATGATCGGAGAACTGGCCAGAGATAAGGGTTGGATTACAGACGATCAGATTCTAAGAGTATTGATAATGCAGGAAGAAACATTTGATAAATTTGGTGAGATTGCCGTCAGGGAGCAATATTTGACAAAAGAACAGGTTGATGATCTCCTGAAACAGCAAAGTGATTCTTATATGTATTTTGGTGAGGCTTTAGTCAGGATAGGGATTATTTCAGACGAAGATATCATAACCGAGCTGAAAGAATTCAACAGGCTCAAAATTCAACGTGGCGATAAAACATCACTCTGATGAGCAACCCGCATTCAGTGAGTTAACTGGAAACCATTCCTTTTATGTTCCGGATCCGTTCAATAACCGGAGGGTGCGAATAATAAAATGCTGCATATAGGGGATGGGGATGGAGGTTCGACAGATTGTCTTTGGAGAGTTTTATCAAGGCGCTTGCCATGGCTTCCCTGTTTCCAGTTAGCTCATAAGCAAATTTATCCGCCTGCCTCTCGAATCTCCTTGAAACATAACTCCCCAATGGAGTAAACGGGAAAGAGAGAATCCCTCCGATAAAACCAAGGAGAACGAGCTTGGCATAGAATGTTGTCTTTTGAATCTGAAAAATGTCTGCAAGAAAATCTGTCTGGAGAATCCTGAACGAGATATAAATCCCGATAAAAGAAACTATCTCTGCAGCTATGATCATCTTCAGTATATGTTTTTTCTTCCAGTGGCCGGCTTCATGGGCAAGCACCGCAAGTATCTCATCGTGGTCCATTTTCTCAAGTAGTGTGTCATAAAGTATTATCCTTTTGACCTTGCCGATGCCTGAGAAATATGCGTTGGTATGTTTGCTTCTTTTTGAGGCATCCATCTTAAAAACCCTGCTGACCCTGATATCTGCCTTCTGCATAAGGTTCTTTATTCTGTCCTCAAGTTCAGGTTCCTCAATGGGAGTAAATTTATTAAACAGGGGCTCGATTACATAGGGAGAAATATACATCATGAACAGACTGAAGATAAGGAAAAATCCCCATACCCAGATCCACCAGTAATCCGGGCTTGACTGAATCAGCCATAATCCGATTGATAATACTATGCCTGTTAAGACTGTCGAAAGCGCAAGGGATTTCAGAAAATCAGTCAGCCATAATTTTGGTGTCATGACATTAAACCCGAATTTGTTTTCAATCTTAAAAGTGACAAAGAGACTGAATGGCATCGAAATGATCGAAGTTGCATAGCTTAACAGAAGAAAAAATATGATACCTGACAGAACAAAAGGCCGGTTGAGAGATGAGACCCATGAATTATAGACGCCTAAAAGACCGCCAAAGATAAATATGATTGTGACTATATTGCCGAATATGGATGAAACAAAGCTGCACCGGTTTTTTTCTGTCTCGTATTCCTGCACTTTCTTTAAGAGCGGTTCATCTATCATTCCTTCAAATTCAGGAGGTATTGATAACCCGCACCTCTTCATATGTCTAAAATTAAAATACCAGAGAAGATACTCAAGGCCTTCTTTAAGAATAAAAAGGCAAAAAACCAGGATAAGATAGTATTGAAGGATATAACCTCCTTTTTGATGAACTATCTTATTTTAGCTGAAATGTAACAACAGCAGCTTGGAATCTTTATAAATGATTAATTTATCGTCAGCACCTTTAACTCCCTCAGCCTGCTCGGATGCTTGAGTCTCCTCAAAGCCTTTGACTCAATCTGTCTTACTCCTTCGCGTGTCATATAAAGATGAGTGCCTACTTCTTCAAGCGTATAATCCCTTTCAACTCCGATCCCGAATCGCATCCTTATAACCTGTTCTTCTTTCGGTGTAAGTGTTTTCAGGATTCTGCACAGTTTTCTCGTGATGTCTTTTTGTTCAAGATAAGAGTATGGTGAAGAACTGTTTTTATCCTCAATGACATCTTCGAGTTTTGAATCTTCATCGCCTATAGGAGTCTGAAGGGATACAGTCTTATGTATAACATGAGAATTGTCTTCAACTTTTTTCGTTGTAAGTCCCAATTTCCGGGCAATCTCCTCCTTATCCGGTTCTCTGCCAATTTGCTGCGTCAATGCTCTGGATGCCTCTGTGATTGTGCTGCAAAACTCCATTATATGTATTGGG
>VGWX01000144.1 GCA_016873615.1 Nitrospira sp.
GAAAGTTATTGGTCATTCTCAATTCAATAATGAAAAATCGAATCCCGTGGCAAGCTGATTATTCAACTTGCCCAACACCACCAATCCCTTGACAAAAATCACAGTTGCTCAAGGGAGAGGGCAGTAAAATCGTCCCTCCCTTGAGGGGAGGGGTTGGGGAGGGTGTCTAAATAATTACTTTATACACAGACACTAAATAGATATTCTGAAAAAGGAAGGAGGTGAAAATAATGTTTATCATTCTCAGGGTCATTGTTTTTTTGTTTTTTGCATTATCAGGATACATGATCGGTATTAAATATAATTACGACATATACGGTCTTCTGACAGGAGGGGTTTTAGGTTTAATTGCCATAGCTGCAGAGATACAATTGAAGAAGATAGAGCTTGGCACCATTATTGGAGGATTATTGGGAATTTCCTGCGGGCTTTTATTTGCGTACCTTCTTATGCTCCCTTTGAAATTATTTCTTGGTGAAGATGTAAATCTTATATACTTTGGGTTAATGGCTGTATTCGGATATGGCGGACTTCTCCTTGGCCTGAGCAGGGGCAAGGCAATATCTGTAGCAGCTATTTTCAGGCTCTTCAGAGGACAGGGGGTGGAAGAGCACCTGAAAATTCTTGATACCAGTGTAATAATAGATGGACGCATTGCAGATGTGTGTGAGACAGGGTTCCTTGAAGGCGTCTTTATACTTCCCCAATTCATACTACAGGAGCTTCAACACATAGCAGACGCTTCGGATACTATGAAACGGGCGAGAGGAAGACGCGGACTTGATATTCTCCACAAAATCCAAAAGATGTCCCGCATAACTGTGAGGATAGTCGATGAGGATTTTCCAAAGATAAAAGAGGTCGATGCAAAACTTGTTGCATTAGCAAAGCTTTTAAACGCCAAAGTCATAACAAATGATTTTAACCTTAATAAGGTTGCAGAACTTCAGGGGGTATCCGTACTGAATATAAATGAGCTTGCTAATTCCCTAAAACCGGTTGTACTGCCGGGGGAAGCAATGAAGGTTTTTATATTGAAAGAAGGAAAGGAATATAATCAGGGAGTTGCTTATCTCGATGACGGGACCATGGTTGTTGTGGAAAATGCAAGAAGACTTATCGGGAAAAATTCGGATGTAACGGTGACAAGTGTGTTACAGACAACAGCAGGCAGGATGATATTTTCGAAGCTCAAAGAGGACTATGAAAGAGACGGGATTTAAGGGAAGCAAAGTAGTTCATAAACTAAAATGAAAGAAGATCAGGAACAGAAGAGAGTTGTTGCAATTGTGCCGGCAGCCGGTCAGGGAAAGAGATTTGGTCCGGATACTAACAAACCATTTCAAAGTCTCGGCGGTAAACCGCTCATTATCTGGTCTCTTGAGACATTACAGTCTGTTCATGAAATAGAAGAGATAATCCCTGTTCTTAAGGTTGAAGATATGGAATACGGGCAGAAGATTTTCAAAAAATACAATATCTCAAAAATAAGGAGGATAGCGCCTGGCGGAAAAGAACGGCAGGATTCTGTATATAATGGACTCAGGCTCATAAAAAATACAGATTGTTTAGTGCTCATACATGATGGCGTAAGGCCCTTTATTGAAAAAGAACTGATTGAAAAGGCGATACAGAAATTGTTAACCCCCTCTGCCTCCCATCCTCCGAACTCAGGCGGATTCCCGCCTCGGGCGGGTCGCCGAGGAGACACTGACGCGAAAGCAATTGGGATTAAGGGAGGGATTGATGGTGTTGTCCTTGGTGTTCCTGTAAAAGATACGATTAAAGAGGCAGAGGACGGTATAATAAAGAAGACTTTGAAAAGAGGTTCTCTGTGGGCTATCCAGACACCCCAGATTTTTCCTTATGATAAAATGATCCATGCATACGAAAAAGCGATGAAAGAGGGATTCTATTCAACGGATGAAGCTGCCCTTATTGAAAAATACGGGGGAAAGATAATGATTGTGATCGGGTCATATAAAAATATTAAAATTACAACGCCGGAAGATATGCAGATTGCGGAAATTTTTCATTTGAAAGAGAGAAGATAGGTTTCTATGCGTATCGGAATTGGCTACGACTCTCACAAACTCGTTGAGGGAAGAAGGCTCATAATCGGCGGTGTAAGAATCCCCTTCAAAAAGGGGCTTCTCGGCCACTCTGATGCAGATGTTTTAAGCCATGCGATTATTGACTCTCTTATAGGAGCGCTTGGCCTCGGCGATATAGGTCAGCATTTCCCTGATACAGACCCCCGGTGGAAGGACGCTTCAAGCATAGAGCTTCTGAAACATATTATTAACCTCATTCGCATCAATGGTTATGAAGTCTCATGGATCGATTCAAGCATAATAACAGAAAAACCTAAACTCTCTCCGTATATTGAAGACATGAAAACAGCTTTATCAGAGTCAGGAATCCCTTCAGGGGCAATTAATATTAAGGTAAAAACAAACGAGGGCATGGGCTTTATAGGTCGCGGCGAAGGTATTGCAGCATATGCAGTCTGTTTGCTGAAGCGTATTGAACAGATTATTTCAGAATAGAGGAATACGAATAAACCCGTACTGCGTGAAATGGGCATCAAAAGAAAATGCAGTTTTGATTTTTAATCTCTCCATCAAAGCAAAACTTGTGCAATCTGTGAAGGAGAAGTCTTTGTCATTATAATGGTTATTTCTGTCGGCAATTGCAACCCAGGCGCCTGTATCAACAAATACAATCATCTATTTTGCTTTGCAATACGCCGCTTCCTGCTGTAGAGATATTCGTCATGTTTTTGAGCCGAATCTTTAAAAGTGCTTTTTCCGATACCGATTATACTGAATGCAGCTTTATTTGCGTCATCGATTTCAGCTTGAGTGAAGACATTCAATTCGACTATCTGACGTTCGTTCAGCCGGATTTTTTTTAAAGGTTTAAACACTCCGCCTTCATATACTGCTTCTATTGTTTTCGGCATAATGGCCTCCTTGATTGTTCTATTCTATCACATTTATCAATAGGGCGTTTGGTGAGAAAGACAGATTATCTGCTGACTGCCCTGATGATCTTCAGGGCAAGGCGGAGGGTGGGCTCGTCGGCAGTTTTAAGGATGCTATAGAGGGAATCCTTCAGCTCTTTATAGGGGAATGAAGGTACAACCCCCATATAATTGACGAAAAAACTATTGAAGAAAAGATTAAAAAAGGCAACTTCAACTGGCAGGCCATTGTGTGGGGATAGTTTCTTTGATAAACTTGAAACAATGTTACACCGTAATTTAAAGCCCCAAAAAGGAGGAAGACAGATACAGAGAAAGAAGTTAAATCGTTGAGACACGGCAATCAATTCAACATTCCAGCCGTTGTAGGAGGAATTGCAATTATTGTCTCCTTTTTTTTGCCGTGGCTTGACTATCCAAATAATTTTGGGCAATTATCTGGTTTCAAAATAGTCACAAACAATCTTAAATTGGAAATCGAAAACATAATGGGAGAATGAGAACCTGTAGGTAATCACGCAAAATATTCTCTCGAAGTAATCATTTTTACTATCGCAGGTTTGCTTCTTCCGATATTGGGGGGGGTACTGCATATCTATCTTATAGGAAAAATAAACATATTATAAGTGCTTCGCTTATAACTACAATCATCACAATAATTGTTGTGGTTATGTTATTCAATCAAAAAATGAAATATAAACTCATCAGTACATTTGACATTGGTTTTTATGTTTTAGTTGTTGGTGGGTTTTTAATGATTGCTTCTATAGTAAAAGTTTTCTACGACAGAAAATCAAAAGTTATTTAGAAGAAAACTTAGGGACAACCCCCATATTTTTGCACCTGTAGCCTCTTACAGATATTTCTCTATGAGAAAAGGATAAACAAAATCTATCCGTGTTTTATCGGTTGTTGCATTTTTTCCGTGCAATGAAAGGTTTGTGACTATAGCTTTTTTAGGATTAAATTTCTCCATGAAACTGCGAAGCCCTGAAGGAACAGTCTCTTTCCTGACAACTGATTTGACTTCTACCGGAAACAATTCCAGACCCTGCTCGATAACAAAATCTACTTCCGCTCCCTGTTTTGTTCTCCAGAAATGAAGCCCGCCCATCCTGCTGCTTAGTATACGAAGCAATTCGATGCATACGGCGTTCTCAAGAATAAGTCCTTTATCGGTTTTATCATCAAAAGGCATGAAAT
>VGWX01000145.1 GCA_016873615.1 Nitrospira sp.
AGCGCTGACTTCCATCCTTCATCACCAAATATTTCCGTCAACAGGGTGTCTGAGCCGGCCCTTTCTGCTGCTGCATAAATACGCGCTATGCCGTCAGCATCAAAATTCAGCAAAACCTCCGAGCAGGAGCTCTTTAATATGTCCTCGACAGCGCTAAAAGGCACACCAGTAGCGCCGAAAGGATCAATAAAAACGAAAAGTGGACAGGCAGCTCTTAATGCACATGCTAATTCTGCTTTGATTCGGATAAGTCCCTCCGTAAACGTCGTCGGGATCAAATGTACGTTAATCCTTTGATGCCCTTCTATATTGGCTATGACTTGTTTCAAATGCGAAAATCTTTTTTCATCAGACTCGATAAAGGCGCAGTGGATATCGCCAGCTTTCCAGTGCCGCCCGACATGTGTGAGTGATGCTTTAGCGGCCTCTAATGCGGCAATAGGTGATCCTTTGGGATGATTGGTATATTCGCCCGGACCGGAAAACCCATCTATATATACAATATCTTGTCCGGCCATCGAACGTCCCATAATCTGAAACCATGCGTGCAGGTATGCTTCAAGTATTGTGATCTTCGCAATAGTATGAGGGTCGGCCTTCCACGTAGTATCAAACTTCTTTGACGGCATTATGTATCTTCCTCGCTATCCCGCCCCATGCGGTATTTGATGTCATAATTGGTAATAAAATCCCCTTCCTCATCAGTGAATCCGTAATGTTTTGCAAGTACGTAGTCGATTTCGTCTATTATGGGTTTGGACAGACGAGGATAGAATTCCTGGTAAACAATATGTCCCGTTAGAGATGATGTTTTCTCCTTCATCTCGCTCTTCTCTTGATAGTTATTCATTAATCGTCTACAAAGATTTGTCAGCTCCAAGATTGCTTCGTTAGTAAGATTATCCAGATTTATGGGAAATTCATTCAGGTCGCTTGGGTTCAAATCCCGACAGTTTGTTGTTAAGATGAAATACCAATAAAAAAGAGAACTGCTCAAAATTGATATGACTGCATCACGAAGTCTTTCGTTATCCAGATATAAATAATTTTCACGACTCGAAATGTCCTTCTTACCATTCAACATAAATCGAGGCTGAAAATTTGTAAAGATTTTCCAGTACCTACCTCCACCAATTCTATAATAAATCGGATACTTAGATGATTTTCTCAGGTGACGAATTAATTTGCTATTGTTCTTAATAATCTTATTTAAGATAGATATCTCTGTCATGAAGCCCAATTTAGGAAAAACATAACTCTTAGGTTTACCGTTTACTGGGCTATAGGTAATTCGATTGAAAAGCGTGGGTCTCTCTTCACTACTCCATTTTATAAAGCTTGTTGAAAATAAGTAAGTTTTTTCATTCTTTCTTGCCCTTGTTATTGCAATTGTTAATAGAACTTCTGCTCCAACAAAAAGCTTGCTCGGGCGCTCAGCATAATTGCTTAACCACACACCTTCTGAGTTTTCATAGATAATTCTTTGTAGAGCTTCCATTCTTTGGGTGCACACAAGACTAATTGGGACTATGAAGCCAAAACTACCATGCCCATTGAGTAATATCATAGATCTATCAACCATGAAAGCATACAAATTCCCACAGCTCAATGATTGATATCCCTTTATTGTATATTCACCTTTTACCTTCGTATATTCCACATACGGTGGATTTCCTATGATTACATCGAAGCCACCGTTCTTCAAAATTCCGTAAAACTCCGTGAACCAGTGAAAGGGTTTGTGAGATTCGAGCCATTTTTTGTACTCCGTCTTCTTGCTGTGATTAATGCCGTAATCACTTGCAAGATATTGGTTAAGCTCATCTTCTAACGCCTTGAGCTGGGTTCTCAACGCTTGCTTGTCTTCAGGGGTAACTTCACCGCCTAACTCCGTCTGCTGTCTCTGGAACAACTTGAATAGACGGTCAACATCCTCTGCCTTTTCTTCGATAGTCGGTAATGACTCCAACCTGACCCAGTCTCCTTCCATAGATTTCTTTAGCTCATCTATCGTTGCAAAACCAACGAGAGTATTTCCCGCCCGTATGTTGAAATCTATGTCCGGCAGAGGCTCGATATCCTCGACCATATCTATTTGGGCCACGAGCTTGAGAAAAAGGCGGAGTTTGCATATTTCGATAGCTTCTTCCATGATATCAACGCCGTAGAGGTTGTTAACGATTATTGATTTGAAGATGAAATATTTGAGATTCGGGTGCTCAGATACCCTTTTTAATATTTTGCGGAAATCTCCATATTTGTCAGTTCGATGCTTCTCATCGGAGCGCTCAAGTTCCTCAAGAAAAACCTGCATCCTTTCAAGACAAGCCTCATAGAGAGGCTCAAGAATATTCAGCGCCGCAAAAAGAAATGCACCTGAACCGCAGGTCGGATCGAGGACGGTGACCTTTTCGATCGCATGGTAAAATGCACGGAGCAGTTCAGGGCCTTCTGAGTTCCAGATAACGTCCTGGGCGAATTGGCGGATATCGAGGTTATAGGTAATAAGATCGTTGATGGATCGTATCCCGCCATCCAGCAGCTTACCTTTGACCTCTTCATATCTCTGCTGTCTGGCTACGACCTCTCTCCATATTTCTGTCGGAAGTGCGTATTCCGGAGGGGCAGGCTTATTCCATTCGGTGCGCTTTGAAACATCCTTTATACCAACTGCAATTTCTTCGGGCAAAGGCAATTCAACGCCTTTTTTAACAGCAGGATAAAAATACCGGTCAGCATCTGTTTGAAGGATCCGCCAGACAGACTGCTCGCCTTCGAAGGCGATCTTACATTTCTGGCGGGCTGTATCGAACAGAAAAGGAATAACCGTATTCTTGCTGATATATTCAGTGATATCCTCTTTTGTATAGTATGCACCCATCTGTTTCTGGTTAATATATTTTTCGAAAATATATCCGAGTACATCAGGATTGATTTCGTTATCTCTCTTTAAAGGTCTCTCATCAAGATGCCACTGGTATTGGTCGAAAAAATCGAAGAGCTTCTCAAATGCTGAATCCGGAATTTGTATATGTTTGCCATGCAACTCTTCGATTTGATGTCTAAGGAACAAACCACCGTTCAGATAGGGGATCATGCCGAGAAGCTTGTTTATCTCTGCTGAACGATCTTTTCCCTTTTTTGCGAAACCTTCAAAAAACAGAGGGCAAAGGATTCTGCCATAGAACTGGTCTTTACCTTGCTTCTTGCTCTGGAGCAGTTTGTTCTTGAGATAGTTTTCGTCTTTGTCGAGGAAGCCTTTTTTCTGAATGAAGTATATGAACATCAGCCGGTTAAGCATGACAGAGGCATACCACCTTTTTAATTCATCGTCAGGAATACCATCTATGAATTTCAGGAAGGCATCATGTTCGGCCTTGAACCGGTCATAAAACCGTTTTGTGATACGCTCTACATCAAACGCAGCCCGTGCCCTGCCGCTTACCTCCACAATAGTCAGAGTCTCTTCTTCTTCAAGACTGAAGGCTATGGCCTGAAGCTTCTGAACCAGGGAGTCGCCGGGCTGATGAATGTGATATGTATGTTCCCGGCATGCAGTGGGTTTGCCAGCCTCCCTTTTTACCCACTGCCAGATTTGGCTTGCTTTATCGCCATCCGTGTAGATGATGATATGCTCATGGACTGATTTCGCAGCCTGCCTCTCGATTTTTCGTCTTAACGAATATTCCGGGAGGCTCCCATCCGGTAAAGGGTCGCAAATAAAAGCCACCATGCCGTGTTTTTCAGCAACAGCCGAAAGATCAAAGGCTATGCCGTCAAGAGAAATATCAAGCTTGTTGTTACAGCGGTCCCAGCCAAGTTCTTCAATGAAAAGCTTCTTGAAGTCGAATTCTTTTATATATTGACGGGTCTTGGCTGTATCAAGGGGCATTTCTTATGCTCTCCTGATAAGTCCCATGGAGCAGATAATCTTCGGCTCCTGAGTCTGCTCTTCTTCATGGATAATGCAGAGTCGTCCCTCATCACGGAGCGCAATTACTAACTGGGCAAGTGTTTCATCAGATATACCGCTCCTTAATTGGCGATTGAGGGTATCGATAGCAGTCTGCCGCAAAGGATAGCGGTAAATTTCGTC
>VGWX01000146.1 GCA_016873615.1 Nitrospira sp.
CATCAATGCCGATGAGAACCTCCTGGCGGTATTCGACGGGAAGAAGCAAGTCTCTATGTTCGAGATGACCAAATTAGTAAATAAACACCTCAGCTAATAGTCATCGGTGAATTTCAGAAGTTTCAAGTTGTCAGTGCTCGCGGAATGAATCGGGACTGAAAACGGCAATTATCTGTCAATCAGATCGGGATATGAGCAACCAACAATCCAACGATCCTCTTCACGGTATTACTTTGGAAATGATGCTTACTCAATTGTTAGAGCATTATGGCTGGGATGAAATGGGAAGAATCATCAATATCAGATGTTTTAATAATGACCCAAGTATCAAATCCAGCCTGAAATTTCTGAGAAAAACCCCCTGGGCCAGAAATAAGGTTGAAGCTTTGTATCTGAAGTGCAAAAGGAAGACCCTGGAATAAACCTGAAAGTAATTGCATCGTAACTCCGCTGAACCCTCCCTTTTTTGATTGCTATATTTAAAATTAAAATTAATCTATCGTTCACAAAAATGCACCAATTGTTCTAAAAAGTGATTTTTCCATTGACAAAATAAAACAAATCATATATGAATAATATAAGCAGAAAATTATTATCATCGCTTTAAAGGTAAAGAAAGGAGGTGATTAGACAATGCCAGCAAAGAAAGCTCCAGCAAAAAAGGCTGCAAAGAAGACCGCAAAGAAGAAATAGTTTTTTAAACATGCACACACACATTTTTTAGTTTTAGGCTGGAGAAGAAATTCTTCAGCCTTTCTTTTTGCGGTCTTCTTTATAAATGAAACCCAATTCTGCGGAAAAATGCAAGCATAAAATTATAACCTATTGATAATAAAAGGAAATAAAAAAACCGTTTCGATTTAACAGCTAACAAAAGGCAGCGAGCTGGTATGTAGTCTGCTTCCGAGATGAAAAAGGTTTAACACAACTGGTTCTGTTTCGATAATATTTTTTTACATTTCTTTTGAAGTGTATTTTTAAAAGTCGCTGAAAAAACCAATCATATCATTTCCAAAGGTAATCAATAGGAAATTAATCTGCTGGAAGAATATTATATATGTGTTTAAATAATGAAGACTGATTTTGAGCATTTATTTCTTCATCAAATTGGATACCCAAAAAATGAGTATTCCCTATCTTCCTGTTACTTATAACTCGTCCTTCAATAGAATCAGTTTTTAATCCGCCATCTAAAGATATAAAATTAATGGTAATTGAAACACTTGTTTCGACTTTTATTGAACTATAGGAATACAATCCGATTCCTCGTAAAGAGATATTAGCTATCAAGGTTTGAATTGATTGAATCTCACCCTTTTTTTTAAATTCAAGTGTGGCGCTTCCGGATATTATAATTCGCTTATACTGACGTCTGTTTATTGTATTTTTATTGATTTCATGGTGGAGGCGGCGGGAATTGAACCCGCGTCCGAAAGTACTACTCTCAGGCTTCTACATGTTTATCCTGACTATTTAGTCTCGGATCCCGGGCTGCCGCCAGGCAGGCGTCCCGAAATCCCATCCCCTTAAATCTTACCCCAGGGTCAGGGGAAACTCCCTGAAGCCAGCCTGCTTTATGACGCTGTAACCTGAAACACAGACAATTTCAGGGCAGCGGCTGCTTAGTTAATTAAGCAGCGAGTGCCAGTTCGTTATTGGCGTTTGTGTTTGTTTCCGCCTTTTTACGTGGCGACGGATCCACGACATGCAACCTGATCCTCATAACCCCCGTCGAGCCCTTTCGCCCCCGGTTAAAGCAGTATACATTAAATAGTATGTAGCATATAGCAAAAAAATCTCTACTGTTTACTTGTTTTTTATTGCCTTTTCGATTTCTCTTTTGGCCTCTCTCTCTTTAATTGAATCCCTTTTTTCAAAGAGCCTTTTACCCTTTGCAAGTCCTATTTCGACCTTTGCAAAGGAAGCTTTAAAGTATATCTTAAGCGGTATCAGTGTATATCCCTTAGCAGCTGCTTTGCCGCTCATCCTGTCAATTTCTTTTCTATGAAGGAGGAGTTTCCTTGTCCTCACAGGATCATGGTTCATGATATTGCCATGACTATATGGGCTGATATGACAGTTCAGAAGGAAAACCTCTCCTCCTTTAACAAGCACATAACTGTCTTTAAGATTAGCCTTACCTTCCCGCAGGGATTTTACCTCAGTCCCTGAAAGGGCAATCCCGGCCTCTAAGGTATCCTCAATAAAATAGTCATGAAACGCTTTCCTGTTCTGGCATACTACCTTCACTATTTAATTTTACCATTTTCTAAGGCCTGCCCACACAATAATATTGCAACTCCTTGTCTCTGAGTTTTTGCGGGTCATATATATTTCTGAAGTCGAAGAAAAAAGGTTCTTTAAGGAGTTTTTTGATCCTTTCGATATCCAGTTTCCTGAACTGGTTCCATTCGGTCAAAATCACCAGTGCATGAGAGCCTTTCATGGCATCATAAGCGTCCTTGCAGTATTTGACCTGAGGCAGAATTTTCTCTGCCTCCTTCATGGAGATCGGATCATATGCCTTTATGCGTGCCTTTTCTCTGAGAAGGCTCTTTATGATAAAGACGGAAGGTGCATCACGTATGTCATCTGTATTAGGTTTAAACGAAAGTCCGAGGATTGTGATTGTCTTACCTTTAAGCCCGCCGATTGCCCCCTTAATCTTTCTGACCATTTGTTCTTTTTGATTTTCGTTTACCCTGATCGCTGCCCCAACGATCTCAAGCCTGATATCATGTTCCTCTGCCATCCTGACGAGGGCATTTGTATCCTTCGGAAGACAGGAGCCTCCATATCCGGGGCCGGGGTGCAGGAATTTTGGACCGATCCTCTGATCAAGCCCCATCCCTTTTGCAACCATGTGAACATCTGCTCCAACCTTCTCACAGAGGCCGGCCATCTCATTGATAAATGATATCTTTGTTGCAAGAAAAGAGTTTGATGCATACTTTATCAGTTCAGCTGTCTCAATGTTCGTTATGACAATGGGCGTCTCTATGAGATAGAGGGGTTTGTAAAGGTCCCTCATTATCGCTATTGCCTGCTGGCTTTTTGCACCGATAACGACCCTGTTGGGCCGCATAAAGTCCTCTATAGCCGAACCTTCCCTCAGGAATTCAGGGTTTGCTACAATGTCAAACTCAATCCGGCCCTTTAGATTACGCGAAATTATCTCCCTTAACTTTTCGCCTGTTCCTACAGGCACTGTGCTTTTGGTGACAATTACCTTATATTCATCCATATGCCTTGCAATTTCCCTCGCAACATCTTCCACATATTTCAGGTCAGCAGAGCCATCTCCTCGACGGGGGGTCCCTACTGCTATAAAGATAACAAGGGAAGATTCAACAGCCTTGCCTATATTGGTTGTAAATTTGAGATTGCCATGTTTGATATTCCTTTTGACAAGTTCATCTATCCCTGGTTCATAAAAAGGGACAGCCCCTTTTTTAAGTGAATTGATCTTTTTTTCATCCTTATCAACGCATGTTACAGAGAGGCCGAATTCAGCAAAACAGGCGCCTGTAACAAGCCCTACATACCCTGTACCGATAATTCCAATATGCATATGACCTCCATAGCGATAAATATGACCTTGTATGAAAACTCTTTAAAAGTCGTAGAGTTACAAGATAGAAACTTGATAGAATTATAGAATGTTCCAATTTAGATGGTCAACCAGTATAAAGACAACTTCTGCGGATTGTGTTTTGATAATGGCAATTACCGTATTCATTTGCCTCCCGTTTCTTGGCTTGTCCGGATGGAGTGGAAACGAACCTCTGAGGGCAGTAGCTGTATAACTTCGTAAGTTGTTGATTTAAATGGTGCCGGTGGTGGGAGTTGAACCCACACGGAGTTGCCCCCACCGGATTTTGAGTCCGGCGCGTCTGCCAATTCCACCACACCGGCAATAAACGATTTCTTTTATTATCAAGAACTTAGTAAGTGTCATAGAGTATCACATTGTGTCATCAGGTGTCAAAATTGCTCGCATTATGCGAGCAATTTGCATGCAGCATCATTTTTCAACCTATTTATTGTCTCCGCTTCTTTTTTTTTTG
>VGWX01000147.1 GCA_016873615.1 Nitrospira sp.
CGGAATAAACATTTTCGTTTCATAATATATATCTGCAATTTAATACTTCTGCTTGCAATTATCAATACCGGATCACGTGGCAGCCTTTTAGGACTTATGGGTGGAATTGCTGTCTATATTATTCATGCTTCAAAACAGCGAAGAAATACAATGGTGTTTATAATATTGACAGTTTTAGCCTTATATTTAATCCCAGCAAAACTATTTGAGGATGCAATTTACAATGTCGCAAAAATACGTTTATCATTGTCCCTACAGCAGCAAATAGATTCAATGATTTCACGTCAAGAAATATTATCATTTGGCCTTAAGGAGGCTTTAAATGCTTTGCCTTTCGGTGTAGGTTTGGGAGATATCGACCGCTCGCTGGGCTTACATATGAGGATATGGGGTGAAATCAATCCCCACAACAATCTGCTCCGATGGATTGCTGATACAGGACTGCTTGGGTTATTTCTTTTTATCCTCATGTATGGGAAGCTCATAAAAAATATATTCTCCGCATCATCTTCTCGCCTGACGGTTGAATTTTTGGCTGGATTAAGCTTCTTGACTTTAATGTTTATCCATGGACTATTCACAGAAGTACAATTTCATAAGCCATTTTGGTTAGCCATTCTGATAACAACTATTATTATTAATTCAAATCAAAATAAAAGTCACTCCATGTCAATTTATAAAGAGATTAAAAACAATTCGAGGGAACATTAACTTTATTCTCATTTCATTAAAAACAGGTGAAATTCGTTGTCTGCAAAACTATATATTGATTGGCATGATTTATCTCATGCTGATTGGCCATACATAGATGGAATATTAAAACCGCGCCATGCTATGCAAACTATAGAAATGTTACGCGCTTGGGGTTCTGGTTATCCATCTGCACAGATTGGAGCCTATCTATTAAACAAGGATAATGATGTCAAAGTTGTATGGCCAGGGGTTCATTTCAAGATTTACCGGGGCTTAGCACGTCAGTTTCTTTCTATGCCTTGGGCAACCTATGGTGGATTTATCGTATCTGATCAGTTAGAAAAACAAGATTTAGAGATGTTCAAGAAGCGGTTCATCAGGGATCGTGTTGCGAGTATAGTGGTTACACTTCATCCTGATTCTAAAATCCAAATGTACCAGATGTTGTGGGGAAATAATCTAAGAGTTAAAGAAATGATTACTCATATTCTTGATTTAAGCGATGGAATGGAGAGGGTATGGAGTGGCTACGCAGGGCGATGCCGAAATCAAATTCGGAAAGCAATTACGAATGGTTTGCGAGTTGAAAGTGTTTCATCTTACGAATCTCTCGCTATCTATTACGAAATTTATCGGGATGCCATGTCTCTTAAGAAGGCCAATGTCATCCCTTTTGAAGTTTTTGAATCTTTAAGAAGTGCAGGGAGCTTGTTTCAACTATGGTTGGCAAAACGCAACGAGGAAGTATTAGGAGGGATAATTACATTATCATATGGTGAAGAAGTTTTTTACTGGGCTGCGGCAATTACACCGAATGGAAGACATCTTTATGTAAATAATATTCTTTTACATTCAGCAATAGAAGCTGCTGTTGCATCTGGTAAAAAGAAATTCAATCTTGGTTCGAGTAGTGGTCTCGAAGGAGTTGAACATTTCAAAGCAGGATACGGTGCAATCAAGCAACCTTATTGGCAATTAAAATATTCAACAATATGGAGCCGTCTCAAATTATTGTCTCTTCAAAACTGGCGGAAGAGAAAGCAATAAGATAGTGAGGATGCGTATTCTCATTATCTCAGGTCTTTACCCCAATAGACAAAGGCCGACTTATGGAATATTCATTCATAATCAAGTTCAGGCATTGCAGAATATAGGACACTCTTGTTCTGTTATAGCTCCTGTACCAATCGTTCCTCCCGCTTTTTCCTTGTTTCCTCGATGGCGTAAGTATCATCGGTTACCTCACCATGATGTAATAGATGGCACACCTATTACATACCCAAGAATGTTTCGTCCACCAGGTTTGAAGTTTCTGACTCTCGAAGCATACATGGCTCGAGCAACAATAGAACATGCTATACTTTCCAATAGTAACGCACACCCAGATATAATCCATGCAAATCTCTTAGTGCCCTTTGGATATGCTGTTGCCCGTATAGCACATAAATTGAATATTCCTCTCGTCACAACTGCAAGGGGCGATGACCTTAATTTATTGAACCAACGTTCAAAGTCATATCAACAAATGGCATGTCAGGCACTAAAGGCAAGCGCACACGTTGTGACTGTGAGCAGAGCTTTAGCAGAGCAGGCAGTTCAACTGGGAGCCCAAAAGGTGACTGTTGTAAGAAATGGTATAAATCGAAAGTTTTTTTATAAGGGTGATAAATTAGCTGCACGTGAGAAATTAGGTGTTGAAAGAAATGCTCACATCCTTTGTTATGTCGGTTGGTTGATGTGGTCAAAGGGTATACGAGAGTTGTGGGAAATTTTTGCTTCTTTAGCCCTAAATGATCCACTGCTTCATATGTTTGTTGTTGGTTCAGGTGCTCAAGAAGGCTGGTTACGTGAACAGGTAAGGACTTCAAGTTTGATAGAAAGAATTCATTTGACTGGTACTCTACCCCAAGAAAATGTTGGATTAATACTTCGTGCCTCAGACATTTTTGTATTCCCCTCTCACAGGGAGGGTATGCCAAACGCAGTATTGGAAGCTATGGCTGTGGGTTTGCCTGTAGTGACAACACGAGTAGGGGGCGTGGAAGATTTTATAACGGACGGAGCAACGGGATACTTGGTAGGTGTTGGTAATATTATGGAAATGCAATCAAAAATCAGAAGCCTTTTATTATCTTCTGAGAAAGCCAAATTCATTGGAAAGAGAGCTGAGGAGGCTGTTGCTCATTTAACTTGGGAGGTAAATGCAGAGCAAATGACAGAGATTTATAAGGAGGCTATAGCCTTTTATGGTAAATAATTCACCAATTGTTCTTGTGCTTTGTCATAGGAATTTATTTGAGGGGGGAGAAAGAAATCTAATATTGGAGCGTGCAAGAGCATTATGGGAGTATGGCGGAATTGCTTCTTGCATAGTGGCGGTTGGAAGTTCGGATAATATTGAACCTTTTAGCTTGCATCAAGAATTTCCGGGCGTTACAGTGAAAGCAACCAGACTAACGGGAATTGGCGCTGTGGGAAGTCTGCAACGCAATTTGTTAAATCATCTGCGCGAAAAAGAACATGAATCTAACGTGTGCGGTGTAATACTCTCAGGCATATTTGCCCTGCCGCTTGCTAAAACTGTAAAGAGAGTGTTAGGCAACCGCCCTCTTTTAATTGACGTACACGGAGCAATGGAGGAACTGATTGAATATCCGAATAGTTATAAATTTGGCTTCCTGAAAGTTTCGACTGCAAAATGGCCGTGGCGTTTTCTCTATTACTGGGCACAGTTTCAACTTAAAAAAGCGTTACGCTTTGCAGATGCCGCATTAATTGTTTCTCGACCGATGGGTGACTATTTACATGAAAGATATGGTTCGGTTCGTACACTAGTTGTACCATGTGGTATATCACAGAAGATTCTAAATGTCGACCAGTTGATTCAAGCAAGGAAAAGACGTCGAGACATCTGGAAAGTTGCAGATGAAGACCCTGTGTTTTGCTACGTTGGAGGTTTAAGTGAATGGCAGTGTGTCTCTGAAGGGTTGGCAGTTGCAGTTGCAACAATAAATCATATGAAAAGAGGTGCCATTGCTATTGCGACAAACAGTCCTGCCGAAGCAAAGATTCTTGCACAAAAAGCAGGAGTCGGGGAAAAGCTGGTATGTGTCGAACAGGTTCATGAAAGTGAGATTATCAATTGGCTGGCAGGGGGGGATGCTGGGTTGCTTTTACGTCATACAAATATAACTAACAGGGTTGCTTTTCCAAATAAATTTGCGCAATATCTCGCTGCTGGGTTGCTTGTTTTAACAAGTTCAGG
>VGWX01000148.1 GCA_016873615.1 Nitrospira sp.
TGAATGCCTCTTTAGGTATCATGAATTTAAGGCTTGGTTTTGCATAATACTGAACCATTATCGAAAGCACACCGTAATCTTTGCCACCAGGCCCTGCCACTATTCTCTCAGCAATCTCTTTCTGGACAGTCAGAGTTATGGTCCTTAGGTATTTTCTTGCATCAAGGAGTTTGAAGATAATGGGGGTAGTAATATAGTAAGGTATGTTCGCAATAACCTTGAACTCAGGAAGGTTCTCGTAAGAATATTCAAGGGCGTCTCCATGTATTAGCTGGATATTATTGTAACCGGCAAGGCCGGTCTTTAATTTTTCATACAATTTGTCGTCAAGTTCAATTGCAATGACCTGCTCTGCCTTTCCGGACAGCATCCTTGTCATTTTACCTGGTCCAGGCCCTATCTCAACGACAAGATCCTCATCATTAAGATCCGCAGCCTCAATAATCTTTTCGATTATTAAAGGATCATAAAGAAAGTGTTGCCCAAGATGTTTTTTTGTCATCGGATATTCGGTCCGCCTCCTCTTACAAATTTCAGGATTATTAAACCAATGAGAAAAAATGCAGCTACTGAAAGTATAGCAGGCCTTTGACTGCCAAATGTTGTCGATATATACCCAAAGACCAATGGCCCGAGAATAGCAGATGATTTACCAACCAAAGAATAAACGCCAAAATATTCAGCTTCCCTTCCTTCCGGGATAAACTGGGTATAAAAGGCCCGTGAACCTGCCTGGACCGTTCCAAGCCCAAGTCCGGCCAATGAAGCAAGCATCCAGAAATGGGTTTTTGTCTGAATAAAAAAGGCAAGAATTGCAACAGATGACCACATGAGGAGTGACAGGACAACAACCTTTTTCGGTCCCCATAAATCAATTGGCTTTGCCATGACCAAAGAACCCAGAAGGGCTGTTGACTGAACAACAAGATAAAGAAAAATCAACTCCTGCGGTTTGAATCCAAGGGTAGTAGCCGCAAATATGCTTGAAAATACTATTACAGTGTTTACTCCGTCTTGATATATAAGATAAGAAAACAAAAACTTCCTCGGCTCTGTTCTTTTCCATATTTCCTTCAGAGTTTTTGTGGTATATCGAAGACCCCTCATTGCTGAATGAACCATTGAGAGATCTGTCCTTCTGTCTGCAGGTAGAAAAGCAAAGGCCGGCAAAGAGCAAATGGCAAAGAAAAAGGCAACCATAAGCCATGTTGCCTTAAATTGACCGGCCTTCACTAACGGGATGGCGATCAGGAGCGATAAGATAGAGCCTGCATAACCGACCATGAATCCCCAGGCAGAAACCCTGCCCTGATATTCACGAGGCGCTATCCGCGGCAGGAAAGAGTTGTAGAAGACAAGACCTCCTTCCATGCCGATGTTAGCAGCGACAATCAACATGAATCCTTCCACGACCATTCCTTTTTCAAGAATGAAGAGACTCGCGATTGCGCTTACACTTAAAGCGGTATAGAGGAACAAGAATTTTTTTCTGAGGCCTCCATAATCTGCTATACCGCCAAGGAGAGGTGAACTTAAGGCAACAACCGCCATACTGACTGATATCGCCCTTCCCCACCACAAGTCTCCAATGCCTGCATCATTTCCAACAATCACATTGGCGTAATACACAGGGAATACAACAGCAATTATTACAGCAGAGTAGCTCGAGTTTGCAAAATCAAAGAGTGTCCAGCTTATAATATGTTTTCTATTGAGAGCCATTTTATGACAATATTCGAGTTATCATAACATTTATAAACAATGATATATAATATTGGATAATGAAAATCCTTATTTGCGGGGGAAGCGGTTTCATCGGCCAGAATCTTTCACGTTACTGTTTAGATAAAGGCCATCAAGCAGTCATCCTCGACAGGAACAAATCCAGAATAACTTCCCCTCAATTGGAGTCTTTTGAAGTTGATTTGCTACGGCCGGAAATGTTCAACAAGAAATGGTTTGAAGGAGCAGATGCGGTCATAAACCTGAGCGGCAGGGATATCTTCACGTTCTGGAATAAAACAGCCAGAAAGGCAATCCGGGAAAGCCGGATTACAGTTAACAAAAACCTGATCGATTTTATTGCCAAACTCGATCAAAAGCCAGGAGTTTTTATTTCCGCCTCTGCAGTGGGATATTACGGAAACCGTGGAGAGACTGAACTCCTTGAAAATGAAGGTCCGGGGCAGGGTTTCCTGGCAGAAGTCTGCAAAGCATGGGAAGCAGAGGCAAAAAGAGCTGAGACGTTGGGAATGCGATCGGTACAGGTAAGAACAGCTCCGGTACTCCTCAAAAGCGGCGGAATTTTGCTTCAGGTGCTGAAATCCATGAGCTTTGGATTCACTTTTATTTTTGGCGGAGGCAGCCAGTGGTTCTCATGGCTCCATATGAAAGACCTGCTTCGCATCTATCTTGAAGCTGCTGTGAATGAAAATCTTTCAGGACCAGTCAATGCCTGCGCGCCGAATCCTGTACGTTTCCGGGACTTCATTAAAACCCTCACTCAGTTCAAAAAATCCATTGCCATACCTTTTCCTGCCTGGCTGCTGAAACTTTTTCTACAGGAAACCGCCGATGTGGTTCTATTCAGTCAGAGAATGATACCGGGAAAGATGTTGAAGGCAAATTTCGAATTTTCCTACCCAAAGCTTGAAGATGCTTTGAACGATATTTTTGATTTTAACCCCCTTTCATCCCCCTTAAATTAAGGGGGAAAGAGGGGGTTATTGTCAGTTATTTATTCCTTTAACTTTGCCGCCAGTCTTATCGCCTCAATCATACTTGAAGAATTTGCTTTACCCTTCCACGCTATATCATATGCAGTTCCGTGGTCAGGCGATGTCCTGATAAAAGGCAGGCCGACTGTAACATTCACACCTTTATCAAAGGCGATCATCTTTAAGGGAATCAATCCCTGGTCATGATACATGCAGACAATAATATCCACTTCACCTTTATATGCCTTATGGAAAATAGTGTCCGGCGGATAAGGGCCAGAAACAGGAATGCCTTCATTCATTGCTTGTCTGATTGCTGGAATAATTTTTTTTATTTCCTCATCTCCGAATATTCCTGCCTCTCCGGCATGAGGATTCAGGCCTGCGACAGCAATCTTTGGATTTCTAATCCTGAGCATGTCACATGCCCTTTGAGCAAGGCGGAGTGTTTTTACTATTCTTTGCCTGGTAATCAGATCAGGCACATTCTTTAATGCAGTATGAATGGTGACAAGAATAACCCTCAAAGGCCCGCCAACAAGCATCATCGCATAATCCCTTGTTTTGGTCAGATCAGCAAGCATCTCTGTATGCCCCGGCCATTTTAAACCAGCCAATTTTAAAGCTTCCTTTGATATCGGTGCAGTAACCATGCCATCAACCTGCTTGCTCAACGCAAACTCAGCGGCCTTTCCTATATAGCTCACACATGCACTACCCCCCTCTGCGGTAGGTTTGTTTTTCTCAAAAGTTTCAACTTTAGTTTTTTCCTTCCCCCACTTTTGTTTCGCCTCAGCGAATCCGCCCGAGTGCGGAAAAGGGGGGTTAGGGGGGATTACATGAATAAAATTTATAATTCCTTTAGTCGTAATTGCTTGCTCCGGTGATTTGATAATATGCAAACTCAGAGGGCTTTTACGAAGCTTTAACGCTTTTTTTATCACAGATGCATCCCCAATAACTATTGGAACACAAAGATTTTTTACCTCAGAAGAGTTCAGCGCCTTTACAATTATCTCCGGCCCTACCCCTCCCGGGTCTCCCATTGTGATAGCAAGTTTTTTCATATCACGATCATATTTACTTAACACCCTTAAAATACAAGAATTACTAAATGGACTTATTTTTTATCAGTAGCTTTTTGAATGGATTCTCCGGCACTTTCTATATCCTGCCCTACTCCGTGAAGTGTGTGGCAACCT
>VGWX01000149.1 GCA_016873615.1 Nitrospira sp.
CCCTCCCGGACTTCAAATCCGGTGTTGCCTGTTACAAACGGGCAGGGTGGGTTCGATTCCCACACGCTCCCGCCATTGATTTTCATAGAAATCAATGGCTTAAATGCTTTGTAGACCCTGACAAAGGGTAATCTATCCACTTCCCTAAATCGCCCCTGAAACTGTGTCAAAATATACAGCATATATCTAAGGATGAAGAATCATTTGTATAATAAACTGTTATGGAAAAAAAGGACTACTATAAAGTACTTGAGGTCAATGAAAATGCGTCTTTTGAGGAAATTAAAAAGACCTATCGCAAGTTAGCCTTTCAATATCATCCGGACAAGAACCCCGGCAGGGAAGAGATGATGAAAGAGATCAATGAAGCGTATGCCGTCCTCTCAGACGAAAGAAAGAGAAGAGAATATGATTCCTACAGACAGAGTTTCGGATTCTTTGCAAGAGACAAATTCAGACAAACCTATACTGACCAGGATATCTTCAAAGATTCTGACATTAATCAGGTATTTGCAGAACTGAGCAGGGTATTTGGTTTTAACAGGCCGGAGGATATCTTCAGCAGCAGCAATTTTTATGGGAACCGATTTAGAACCTTTCAGTTCAAAGGACCTGGATTTACCGGAAAAGGTTTTTTCTTTTTCGGTCCTACGTCAAAGACGTACCAGGACATGTTGAGGGCCTCCCGGTATCAAACAGCTGAAACCCCGGGCACTCGGCCTTCGTTCTTTTCAAGAATGCTCTTTAAGGGGGTTCAGGCATTTCAGAATCATATAGCTAAAAAATACGGGTTGGAATTGCCGGAAAGAGGCACGAACGTTGAAGATGAAATCAAAATTACTTCCGAGGTTGCCTCAGCCGGTGGCAAGGTAAGCTACCATTATGCTAAACCCGACAATCCCCGTGATCTGGTGATCAAGATTCCACCGGGGATAAGGGAGGGCCAGAAGATAAAATTAAAGGGCATGGGAAAGGATGGAAGGCATGGCGGAGAGTCCGGCGATCTTTATCTCAAGGTGAAAGTTCATACGCCGCTGCTTAAGAAAATAATAGGGTTTTTTGGTAAATAGTTGTCAGAAAATCGTGACGATAAAGATCAAAATCACAATTAAGAACATTACTCTGGATGCTGAGCTCTTCGACAGCCTCTGTGCAAGAGCGATTGCAGGAACGCTGCCTATTACTACAGAGCCCAATGAATGGGGTGATGAGTTTTATTTCGAAATCGCGGTCCATATGCCTTCAGATGACACTGCCACCAACTCGGTCAAGGTCGGAGATATCGGCTACTGGCCTCCGGGCAATGCCCTCGCCATTTTCTTCGGTCCCACGCCCATGAGCAAGGGAAGCGACCCGGTGCCTGCAAGCGCTGTGAATCTTGTCGGCAAGATCAATGGAGACGCCGCTATTTTAAAGCGTGCCAAGGGCGCAGCAGAAATCCGCATTGAACGCAGCTGAGTTCATATTGCCGTTGTTTAATGTTCTATTCAAAAAAAGCAAAAGGGGTCTGCCCTTGACTCTACCTTTATTATTAATCACTACATCTTAATCCCTGAACTGGTCCTTTAGCCTCCTGAATCTCGGTTCGTAAATGAGATCGTACAGATCGATTTTATCCGGGAACAGTTCTGCAATCCTCTCCTTCAGCTTCTGCTTTTCTATTTCGATATCTATCAGCGGATAGTCACTGCCAACTATAAGGGAAGCAATATGGTCGGCCATGGCCCTTATCTCCCTGATTTTCCTGTCCTCAGCGCTCTGCGCAAGAATCGCCTCATCCGTCATCTGCTCATGTTTGAACGCGACTGTCTTTCCGCAGACACACGTCACGGACCTGTCGAATTCAAACAGGGTGACGTCATAATCCCTGCCGCAATATGAGCACCGGACAGCCATGTGTCTAAAACAAAAATATGAACGGCTTGTTGCTGAACACTCTGTTTTTTATATTATAAGGGAAATACACCATATATACATTCACAGCCCGGAATAGGGATTTGGAAACGATGGGTAGACTGCTGAATCCAGAATTTCCAGTACGGTTAACTGCCATATTTTGTGCTACAATCACTTATGGCTGATGAAAAATCAAGACTTGTCTATTCCACTGATAAGGTCGTTCCCCGCAATGATAAACCCGCCGTGAAATCTTCAAAGGAGTCATCTCATCCTTCACAGCAGCGGATATATGTTCGTCTTGATCGGAAGGGGCGTGGAGGAAAATCCGTTACCCTGATAGAAGGCCTTCAGATGTCTGTAAAAGACAGAGAGGCGCTTCTCAGGCAGTTAAAGGCAAGGCTCGGAACCGGAGGTTCCATAAAGAACGATCTCCTCGAAATTCAGGGTGACCAACGCGATGCGGTCTTTGCGCTTCTTCAGGAGATGGGATACAAACCGAAACGCTCGGGAGGGTAGCCTTATTCGTCATGCCTTCTATAATAGAATTTCGCCAGTTTCTCCGGCTTAAAGCCTGAAAGATAAAGACTGATCAATGCCCAGTTGCGTAAAGTACAATAAATAATCCCTTCTTTTTCCCACCTGCGGGGAGAAGTTGAGACTCTCTGTGGAATGATGCAAATTTTATATCCTGACTTTTTTATACGTCTCATCAATTCCACATCTTCCATAATCGGAATTTCATGATATCCGTTCATTCCTGCAAAAAAATCCTTTTTTATGAATATGGCCTGATCACCATAAGGTATGCCTGTAAGACGTGTGCGGATGTAAACCATTTTCTCGATCAGTCTGAATATCAACCTGCCTGATTTTATGCCTAAATTAAAAGCGCCACCCACATATTGTTTCCTGTCCATCACTGCAGAGATTGTACTGAAGACATTCTCAGGGAGTTCTGTATCGGTGTGTAAAAATAATAAAATATCGCCTGTTGCAAGAGAGGCCCCTTTATTCATCTGTCTTCCACGGCCTTCTGGAGATATAACCTTTATTACCCTTTTATCTTTCATCCTGTTAACAGTCCCTCCCTCCATATCTCCGTCGACGACTATTACCTCTAAATCAAAACCATACCCCAGGCGATAAATATGTTCAATGGTTTGATTGATTATCGATGATTCATTTAATACAGGCAGGATAACTGAAAATGAATAGCCCATTTATCTAAAAATAGTCCTGGAATTTGCAGACAGAAAAGTCATCGTCCTGGAATTTGCGAATTCTGTATCTCTGTTTCTATCGAATAATGCTCTGAGATCATCAAGCCTGTCTATATCCTGCCATTCCGGCAATATATGGACCCTGCGGTTATTTCTCTTCAAAATCTCGATTGTTTTTTTGAATACTGTTCCGCTGCCCCATTGTATCCCATCAAATATCTCCGGCATAAATGTGTTGTTTTTAAAACCTATCAGATAATACCCTCCATCAGATGACGGACCAATTACTGTGTCGCAATCATCACATTCATATGCTTCATTCAATACCTTAACATTTAGATCCGGTATATCGCTCCCAATCAATACAACCTTTGAAAACCCTTCTGAATAAACTGTCTTGAAGGCATTCTTCATTCTCTCCCCCAGATCTTTTCCTTTCTGAGGCATGTATAAATAACTATTTCCAAGCCATTCTTTCACCTTTCCTTTTGAGTCAGGAGGGTAGAAACAGATTCTTAAACTGAAGTTTTTCTTTTTCAGGGTGTCCAGAAGATCAAGGACAAAATTCTTGTAAAGTAAGAGTGTTATATCTTTATTCAGATCTTTTGCAAGACGGGACTTCACCTTTCCCCTCTCCGGATATTTCAAAAATAGCAGGAGGCATTGCCTGTTTTTTTGTTGATTCATAGTTTCCATGCTACGATAACTTAACCAAAAAATGCATTTAAATAAAACCACAGAGTTCACAGAGGTATTTTAAACTTTAAAAAGACTTTAATTTCAAGCAATTCTCTGTGTC
>VGWX01000150.1 GCA_016873615.1 Nitrospira sp.
CACTACTTTTATTATTTATCTACCTGTCATTAAGCAGCCTCATTTGAATACAATTGGAAATGAAGTTTCTGTAGATGGCACAGAAAATATACTCCTTATTGATGATGACGTTGATGTTTTAACCGTTACCAAGGAAATACTCAGGGAACACGGATATCATGTAACTGCTGTATACGACTCATCGAAAGCCGTTGCAATATTCAAAGAGCATTCTGAAAAGATACAACTGGTAATAACAGACCTTGTTATGCCACTGGTGGACGGCGATGAATTTATCAAAATTTCCAAGGGCATTAAGCCGGAAATTAAGATTATCGTAATTTCGGCATACCCTCAGAATCTGGTTTCATCTGCAAGCATCGATGCCGTCATCCAGAAGCCGTTTGAAAATGCCCATTTAGTTTCAACAGTACGACAGGTTCTTGACCATGGCCAAGAAGAACAACTTTTTCTGGACTACAGGCAAGACCCTCGAGTTAATTAGAAGGGCTTTGTGAATGTGGAGTTTACGGAGAAGTCAAACTATAGAAGGCATGTCTCCCTGAGCTTCGACAGACTGTTTTCCAGGTCTCTCAAACTGAAAGGCTTTTTCAGAAATATATCAATGTCCTGGTTCATGATTTCACCATCCATGACCGACCCGGACATGACAAAAGTTATTGGATCACATAAATTTCTCGCTGCAGCTATAACTTTGTGACCCACTATTCCTTCCTGCTCATCCATAAGGTCAATAAAAATAATATCAAACTTCTGCCCGGCCTCAAGGCACTGCAGTGCGCCTTTATAGCTATTAAAAGCAGAGACGCTGTATCCTCCGGATTCCAGCATTCCTCTTATAAGGTCACAGAGATCCGCGTCGTCTTCAAGAAGGAGCACTCTAAGCATCGTCAATCTTCTTGATGGCTTCCTCTATCTGCTTCATAGCATTCTCATATCTGGAATGATGTTCCTGTATAAGCCTATCCCTGTCGGAGCCATCTTTTATCAGAGAATCGACAAAAACCCTGACAAACGAAAGCGAACTTTTTATTCTATGAAGTTCTTTCCTGATCTGTTCATGGTTCATAAATATCTCTCATAAGGTATTAATTATAATATAAAAATCTTCAGTAGGGATATTTCTTTTAAGATAATTACGAGCCCTTCCCGTTTTAAGCTACATCAGATGATTATGGTGATAGAGAATTCTCATACAATTCGGACAGTGCTCTATTCGGGCAAGGGACAGTACATTCAAATAGACATCTCTCGGCATTATCAAGTGGCATCCCTTACACACTCTGTCCATGGCCTCAACAACTACCAATCCTTCACAGCAGTTTATCAGCGACATATAAAGTTCATATATGGCATTGTCCATGACCTGAACTATAATCCTTCGTTTTCTGTATAAATCGGCAACATCAGACTTCAGGCTCTCTATTCTGGCAATATATTTGGCGGTTGCGCTGTCCGATGATTTATTATTTTCCGTTATCCTCTCCTCCAGTTTACTCAGTCCAATCATTTCTTCTGTCATTTTTTGGGCAAGATCTTTGACTCTATCCGCTAAAACCGACCGCTTATGAGAAAGAAGTTCCAATTTTTCTTTATATGTCTGGTACTCAACATTCGTTCTAATCTTTGATTTGAACCCACCTGCCGAAGACAACGCCTTATTGATTTGATCAAGCTCCGACTGTGCAGCTGAATAACTAGCCTTTATTTTGTCGAGATGTTTTTTCCCGTACTTATAGAGGTCTACAATGGGATCCTCTTCATTGAGGACAGGCAAGTTGTGAGGCATCTTTAGATAAGATTTTTTTTCAATGATTGACCGGTCAATAGATTGCAGCTGTATAAGGTCCTTCATGTAATTAATATTACGTGCAGAAGAACTTATACTTCGATCTCAGGCTGACACAGCATAATATTTGAGAAGAGACAGGAATTGCCGACCAAAATACTGAGTCCATTTATTATTGCATGTTATTAGAGCAAAAAATTCTTATTGAAGGGTTAGCTTAATTGCTATACTATCCAGTGTTCATTTATATTGATTCCGATATGAGAAGTCCGAAATGCTGTTCTCTCAGACTTATTTCTTAAAGTAAGCCATTGGCTGAAAACTATACTGAAGGAGGTATCGTGTATGAACAAAGCCGAAATTGTTGCAAAGATTTCTGACGAGGTCGGGGTCTCAAAGAGCGAGGTCAATAAGGTCATTGATTCGCTTTTCCAGAAAATCGGAAAATCTTTGAAGAAAGGGGACCCGGTCACTTTCGTAGGATTTGGGACTTTCAAGACAATCAGGAGAAAGTCTCGGAAGGGCAGAAATCCCCGGACAGGCGCTGCCATAACAATACCTGCAGCAAAGGTCCCTAAATTCACCCCAGGCAAGACTTTTAAAGACAGCATAAGATAAATTTCCCCGGCAGGTGGTTTTCGCGATCACCTGCCCTACTCTCCCTGGCTGTTCCCGTAATACAAATAATAATATGCTTTGCCTTGGAACCAGTTCATGGACAAATCTCGGGAATAAAGGTGAGTTTTATCCCAAAAGAATTACAGGACCGAGAGAAAAACTGCAATATTATTCAAAATACTTCAGCAATGTTGAGATAGAATCGAGCAGGTATTGTTTCCCTGAACAGAAGAATATTAGATCATGGATATACCGCACTCCCTCACATTTCACTTTTCATGTGAGGGCTCATGCTGCGCTTACGGCGCATGCGGTGAGTCATAAGAAGCTTCCCGAAAAGATATCGTCTATACTTAACCTTGGCCCAGAGGAAAAGAAAAAGGATTATATTTTTATAAATGACAGAAGAGTTATCGAAGCCATAGCTGTCGAATTCTTGAAATCAATAGAACTCCTGAGAAGAATGAAAAAACTCGGCCATATTGTCTTTCAATTTCCAACATGGTTTTATCTCAATCAGACGAATATCGATCATATACGAATGTGCAGGGAAATAATGAACGATTTGCCGCTTGCCGTTGAATTCGGGCATGGAAGTTGGCTTCAGGATTCTTACAGGAACAAAGTGTTCGATTTTCTGGAGCGGAATGGCATTACCTATGTCATCCCTGATGAAACACAATATGGGAATCTGTCAACCGTGCCTTTCTTCCCTCATATAACTACTGAGACAGCATATGTCAGATTGCATGGCCGTTCACAGAATTGGCTTAAAAAAGAGATAGATCCTGTATTGAGATATGATTATCTTTACTCAGAAGAAGAGATAGGTGAACTTGTGTTGCCAATTCTGAAGCTTCATGAAGAAGCCAGGACGACTTTCGTGATCTTTAATAATAAAGCTGGAGCCGCTGTTCAAAACGCATTGATGATGAGCAGCATGCTTGACAAAGTATTCACACATCAAAAAGATATGGAAAGCACTTATTAGAACAAAAATCCCTTCTTGCCATTGCCAGAATTAGTTGGATCTCCGGCTTTAGAGACTGGCGCTGACTCATTCTTAATATAAACCTTTTGTTTAGCATACTTATTACAACTATTTGTTTCTTTGTTCTTTTTTATGGCGTGACCTACTGCCTTTTCTTCTTTCGGAGGGATGTCCGGAAATTTATGGTCATAAGCTGTTACCCTGTTTCTCGTCAGCTTGGCTTGATATAGTGCGATATCGGCTTTCTTGAACAGGTCGTGGACATTTTCGATATTGTCATCTCCCAAAGTCGCGGCACCCATACTTACCGCTACGTTCAAAACGCCTTTTTCTGTCTCGAATCCATAGTCTTGTACTAC
>VGWX01000151.1 GCA_016873615.1 Nitrospira sp.
CTGAGAATGTATAGTCTTTTGCCTGGAGTGCCTTCGTGGAGGTCGTGGTCGTTTTCTTTGTCGCAGTCAGTGCATCTCCTCCTCCACGATAGTAGTTCGTTATGGCATGGATTATCGAAGATTCACTCGATACCACTACCTCAACATTATAACCCGTCATGAACTTTACATCGTCTATCACAAATACATTCGACGGATCAGCCATTGTTATCGTTAACGTCGCTCCTACCCTCGCAACCGGTATGATTAAATATTTCCTCGCTATCTCAATGGGTATAAGCTTCAGTACAGACGGTTCAATCTTGTAATCAGAAAGGTTTATTGCAGGAACCCCCCACTGCTTGCTCAAAAAAGCAACCAGCCTTTCCTCAGTCAGATACCCAAGCTTAACAAGGTTCGTCCCCAGTCTGCCGCCTTGCTTCCTCTGAAGACCGATCGCCTCCCTCAGTTGTTCTTCTGTTATCACATTCGATGTTACCAGTAACTGTCCTAATAATTTTGTGGCCATTCTTTAACCATATATAAAATTTTACTCTCTGTCAACTTGTCACCTGGATTAAGAAGCAGTCATAAAACACAATAATTTTATTCTATTATAAAATTTTATTCTTCTGTAAATCAAAATTTGTATTTATATTGTATATTCTGTATCATAAATTTCAGATATGATAAATACACAAAAATATGTTCCGTCTGCCGATGATATCGAACGCGCTGAGAGATTGAGGACTCTTCTTCAATACCTGCACGAGATCAATGAAACAACTCCAGTTATCGTAGAAGGCAAGAAAGACGCATCAGCCTTAAGGAGCCTTGGCCTCATTGGGGATATCATCACACTCCATAACGGCAGTAACCTTTACGATTTTTGCGATGATATCGCCCACAGATTCCACAGGGTTGTCCTGCTTCTTGACTGGGACAGAAAGGGCGAAGACCTGAACAGAATTCTGTCCGGTCACCTCAAGGGGCACTGGGAGGAGTTTTCCTCCTTCAGGGAGCTTTTTAAAATACTCTGCCAGAAAGAGATAAAAGATATAGAGGGCATACCAAAACTGCTCAGGAGGCTTGAAGGGGATGAAGACCCTTGGCAGTAAAGGCGAAGACCTCTCAGTCGCATTCCTTAAGAAAAAAGGCTACAAAATCATTTCAAAAAACTATAAAAACTATATTGGCGAGATTGACATCATTGCTCAGGATGGTGAAACAGTAGTTTTTATTGAAGTTAAGACAAGGGCGAATGATTCTTTTGGATATCCTTTTGAGTCTGTACACAAAAAGAAAAGACAAAAATTAAGAAATTTAGCGTTACTGTATATGAAAAAAGCAGGAGAAGAACTCCCGGTAAGATTTGATGTCCTCAGCATCACCTGCACAGAAAACGGCGACATGGAAATCGATCATATTCAGGACGCCTTTGAGGTATAACCTGCCCATAAATTTTGCAATATCCTTAGGATTTTATTCAATTACAGAATCTTATCTCTTTCTTCATCTACTGTTCAAATCAGATAATTGCCGTTTGATGTGAAGTACGCTTGTAAATGTTGAATTTATAAGATATTGAAGATGAAGGATTAGTGATAAAAGATAGTACATCTATGAATTGTGCCGGCATTTTTCTTTTTGTTCTCCAAATGTCAATAAATAAGACTGACAACGTCCGTTTCTTCTCATTTTTTTCCGCGATTGTGTCTTCCGTGCGATTATCCTTTGTCTAAGGGTAAGGAATAATGAGGGCTACCGGTTCATCAAGAATTCCTTAAGAAAATTCTTCTCTGCATCGACGGTACCGATGAGGATGAGTTCACTGTCCCCCGCAAGGGGAATATATGGATCCGGACTGATTTTCATCGTTCCGCCGGAATGTATGGCAACTACACTGCAACCTGTTCTCTCCCGCAAGCCTGTTTCCTGAAGACTCTTTCCTATCAGTATGGTAGGTAAATGAACACGAAAAACATTCAACCCTTCGGTAAGCATAAGAACCTCATTGGGTTTCAGGATATTGATAATGGTGTTTATTGCCAGTGAGGCATAGGACATGACAATATCTGCACCCGCCTCGTGCAGTTTGCTGATATTGCGTTCGAGTGTCGCCCTACTGATAATCTGAATATCCGGCCTTAGCCTTCTGCAATAGATCGTAAGATATATATTGAGGTCATCATCGTGTGTAGTGATGAAAATGCTTGGGGCCTCTTTGATCCCCGCTCGGTGAAGGGTATTAATATCAGCAGCACTACCAAAAATATAGTTTTCGTTCTTTTCAGCAAGTACCCTATCACTCTCCACTATTCTGCATGCGATCCCCCTCTCCTTTAATGCTTCTGCCGTAGCAAAGCCCACGCGGCCTCCTCCGAGGATTACGACATGAGACGTAAAGGTATATGAAGCTCCGACAATGCGATCGTAATTGCTAAGATGCTCCTCGGAACCGGCAAGCACGAGAACACTCGTGGGGCTTATACGACTGTCAGGCAGCGGAATCTCGAACTTCCCCCTTTCCCACATGCCGACTACAGTAATGCCCGTCTTATCCCGCAGTCTTGTTTCCCTCAAAGTTTGGCCCTCCAGAATGGTCCGCATTGCAGGCGCTTCTGCGATAAGAAGTTCGCCGAACCTTCCTATTAAATTCGCCTTCAAATTGGATCCAAGTGAACGGCGCGCAAGGGCACTGCCGAGCATCTTTGCAAAGTGGAAGACATATGAAGCTCCTGCAAGCTTGAGAATATCGAGCGAATCTTCAGCATCGGCAGTGGTGACAATGGGAACATCCTTAGAGAGTGATCTTATTGTAAAGGTTATATTGGTATTGAGCATGTCGTTGTTGTTTATGACCACAAGGGCTGCATTCCCGATGTAGAGCTTTCTGTAAGTATCGGGATCATCAAGATCACCCATGACGACCTTGTAGTTCATGTCATGGAGTTCCAGCACACGCTGAAGATCGGAAACCACTATTGCATAGTTGTAATTATACTGTGTGAGCTTTTGAACGAGACTAAGTGAAATGGGATCGGTATTCGTAAGAACAACATGTCTTCTCGTTCCTGCAGCCAATTCCCTTGGCGCCCTTGCCTTCTCTTTTGCTTCGAGCCATGGTGCGTAAAAAAAACTGATGAAGGTAAAGGGGAGCATAACCAGCAGGAAAATGACCCCTGAGAGGAGGACAAAGACCGAAAACACTTTTCCGAGATCACTGGTAAAAGTTATGTCACCGAACCCGAGTGTTGTCATGGTAACAAATGTCCAGTAGAGGCCGCTGAGCCAGCTGAACTTCCTGCCTTCATACTCCATTATGAAGTGAAAAAGCGTGCTGTACAGGGTGACCATCAGTAACAGAATGACGAAAAATTTACACAAGAGCTTGATGTTTCTCTTTGTGCCGGAACCTTTCAGGAAGTAGACAAGCTGTGACGGAATAAATTTCATATACTAAATGCCCTACCCATACTTTTGATTTGTTGCATTCTGACTACTTTACCATTTATGCAGTAGCCTTCACTATATTGCCCATTTATGAAACATATCAGGTTGCGACCAACCTGCAAATCCTATCCAAACTCCGAGCATATTACTTTCTCTTCATAATTGATAGAAGTTACTAATACGGCCATTAGTAAGACGACATTGTTAATATTTTTGTCATTGCGGCTTGTCCGCAATCCTTCTGGGTTTTGCAGAAAGATTCTCGCCTCGGCGAGTCGCTCCCGCACTCAGGCGGGTTCGCTGAGGAGAA
>VGWX01000152.1 GCA_016873615.1 Nitrospira sp.
AATGATACCCTTGAGTATTTTTCAAAAGACCCTATCCACAGAAAATTTCACCATAACCACCTTACATTCAGCCTGCTCTATGCGTTTTCCGAAAACTTCATCCTTGTTCTCTCTCATGATGAGGTTGTGCATGGAAAACATTCACTGCTGAACAAGATGCCGGGGGATATGTGGCAGAAATTTGCAAATCTAAGACTGCTTTACGGATTTATGTACAGCCATCCAGGAAAAAACCTGTTATTCATGGGTGGAGAATTAGGTCAGTGGGATGAATGGAATCATGACAAGAGCATTGATTGGCATCTCATGCAGTTTGCTCCGCACAGATGCCTTCAAAAATTCGTTATTGATCTGAACCGTATCTATCAATCTGAGCCGGCGCTTTATGAGGAAGATTTCCACTACAGGGGGTTTGAATGGATAGATTTTCGTGATTCTGATAACAGTATTATCTCATTCATGAGAAAGGCTAAAGACCCTGATGATTTACTAATAATCGTTTGCAATTTTACGCCTCTTCCAAGACCCGGCTATCGTATCGGAGTTACAAATATTTCCTATTACAAAGAGATCCTTAACAGCGATTCGCAGATATACTGGGGCAGCAATATGGGAAATGCAGGAGGAGTAAATGCGGATAAGGTCCCCTGGCACGGAAAACCATATTCGATTAAGATCACCTTACCACCACTGTCTGTTGTGATTTTTAAACCGGGGAAAGCTCAGTCTAATTGATATCTATCGGCGCACCTTTAAACTCTTGGATTTTATGAACTGCCCTATAATGAGATAATGCTCAGAGATGAATCCGCTTGAACAAAGAATAATAAAAAAAATAAAAAAGGAAGGGCCTATCACCTTTGAAGCTTTCATGGAGATGGCGTTATATGAACCGGGTCTCGGTTATTATGCCTCAGAAAATACTGAGATAGGAAAGGCCGGCGACTTTTATACAAGCCAGCACCTCCATCCTGCATTCGGTTCAATGATAGGCAAACAGCTTGAAGAGATGTGGGAAATCCTGGGCAGACCTTCTGAATTTTATGCTGTTGAACCCGGCGCAGGAGCAGGTCTCATGTGCATGGATATCATGGACTACCTGCATAAAAGGGAAATATTCGATTCTTTTTCTTATGCAATTGCAGAATTAAATCCTTCTTTGCAGAGTAAACAGCAGAAATTGTTCGGAAAATATCCGGACAAAGTCAGCTGGATATCTTCATTAAGAGAACTCAGGGATATAAAGGGTTGTATCCTATCAAATGAACTTCTGGATGCATTTCCTGTTCATCTGATAGAGATGGAAGATGGGCTAAAAGAGATATATGCAGGCGTTGAAAATGATACTATTAAGGAGATAAAGAACATTTCAGACAGATCCGCCATATTTGACTATCTTAAAGAATTTTCGATAGAACTGCCCAATGGATACAGGACTGAGATTAATCTCAGGATTAGAGACTGGCTGAAGTCGGTAAATGATGTTCTGTCAGAGGGATTTGTTTTAACTATAGATTATGGTTACCCTGCATGGGACTATTACAGCGATGACAGGAACAGAGGAACATTATTATGTTATTACAGACACCAGTTAAGTCAAGACCCTTTCCGGAATATCGGAGAACAGGATATTACAGCGCATATCAATTTCTCTTCTGTTAAGAAATGGGGCGAAGAACTCGGTTTAGAGACACTTGGATTCTGCCGGCAGGGCACATATCTCATATCGCTTGGGATTGATAAGTTGATAAATGAACTTTATGAAAAGTCCAGCGATTATCTTTTTGAAGTTGCAAAGATCAAAAGGCTGATCTTTCCCGGGACTATTGGTGAGACCCACAAGGTTATGATCCAGTATAAAGGCAAAGGAAAGCCTGAATTAAAGGGATTTTCAATGAAAAATCAGGCAGAGAAATTATAGATATCCTTTCAGTCTACGGATGCTTTTCAGAACATCTTCAGGTGTATGTCCTTCGATCGTATAAATAATATCTTTGTCTTCAAGCAAAGCAAATAACTTTTCAAAATCGAATGTCCCTTCTCCTATGGCTATATGGTCATCCGCAGTTTTATCATTGTCGTGAAGGTGCAGTTCGATTATATAAGGTTTTAGCTGTCTCATCCATTCATCGAGGGATACCCTGGAGAAGAGATTGAAATGCCCTGTATCAAAACACACGCCAAAATTTTCAGAGACAGTCGCTTCCATAAGAAGCCTCAGATTGGTTGGTTCATCTTCAAAGATATTCTCTACTGCTATTTTTAAACCTCTGTCTGCAGCCCTTTTTATCAGAGGCCTCCAGGTCATTAAACTCTTTTCGAGCCATAAATCTATCTTCAGTGAATATTTCCATTTCTCATAACCTGAATGAAAGACTACCGCCTTTGGTTTCAGGATTTCGGCTATATCAAGGACATGCGAAAATCTCCCGATAGTAACCTCTCTTATCTTTGAGTCAACTGCGCCCGGTGAGAGGTCCATAAATGGCGCATGGATTGTAAATGAAGGATTGTAATCGAGATTGTCTCTAAGCCTTATGATGTCAGAATAGTGAACTGCATCAAGCGATTGTGAAGAAAAATATATCTCAGGATTGATATGGTTTTCTATAATAAAACGAAGATACTGCTCTATCCTCTCATAGGGAACATGGACGTGAGGAGTTTTCATTAACTTTTGGCGGCTGCTTCTGTCTTGACCTCTGTCTTTGTTTCAGTTTTCTTTTCAGACTCTTTTGCCTTTTTCCTGTCAGCAGAGGCATAATCTGTAACATACCATCCTGTTCCCTTAAGGATAAAGGAGGTATGGGAAATCAGTTTATGCATATGACCATCGCAGTCAGGGCAAATGCTTAATGGTTCATCATCGTATTTCTGTATAATTTCACACTGCTTACCGCAGTTATCACATTCGTATTCATATATAGGCATAATCAGACAACCTCCATAATTAAACGATGAGTTGTTATGAAAATATTATAACATAAGCTTTATTTGCCGGCGCCCAGAAGCTGTTTTATGCACTTGGGCATAATGAATAATTTTTCGTGTGTTTCCGGGTTATAGTACGAAAGATCGTCTATTCTTCTTTCTTTTAGTCTCTTATTTATCATGCCGGAGGATAATATTTTAGGACTATATTTAAATGAACATGAAGCAAATGACCATAGTGTTCCATAACTTGGGATATATTCATAATAGAGAACTGCCTCTGAAAACATTTTATTGAGAGTTTTGAATAATCTGATCGAAATATTTTCATCATTAGTATAATCAATTGCATTAGCGTGTGTCACAAATATCCCATCCGGCGTCAATGCCTTTTTTATCAGCGAATAAAATTTCTTTGTATACATGGAAATGGCCGGGCCTTTTTCAACAGGGTCACTGATATCAGCAATAATGACGTCAACCCGGGATTGTATTGCCTTCAGGTATATCAATGCATCAGTAAAGATTACTTCAACCCTTGGATCATTGAATGAGCCTTTATGCCATTTCTTCAGGTATTTTCTGCAGATAGTAACGAATTCCTTATCAATATCTATCATGGTAACCTTTTCAACGGTCCTGTATTTCAGCACCTCCCGTAATGTTGCGCCCTCGCCTCCCCCCAATATAAGAACTCTCCGGGGTTTTGGATGGGTTATCATGACAGGATGGACGAGCGTTTCATGATAAATATATTCATCTGTCTCTGTAGATTGAATTTTCTTATCAAGGATCACA
>VGWX01000153.1 GCA_016873615.1 Nitrospira sp.
TTAATGGCTGTTGCGGGTATGGAAAATGAATTGGCTGAGGGCGCTGTTCTAAGTGTTGATGACGTCTCCATAAGGTATAGGCTACTGCCTATTACAGGCGATTAAGTGATTTGCCTATTCGTTGAAAAGCCTTCCTGGAATGGAAACCGGCATCCCTGATCAAAAGCTTTGTAGAACTTTCTTCTTTTCTTATATCCTTTAATTAATACCTGCAGTTTTTTTCTTCCAACAATTTTTTCACCGCTGAAGGACGCCAAAAAAAAGAGAGATTAATACCTGAAAATAATTCTTTGTCTCTTTCCATTTGTTGCTATCCATATGATTACTGACATGATCGTGTTAGTGAAACTATTGATGCAGTTAATGAACTGCGCCGTATCAAACACTCCACCAGCTTTAAACCGCCGATAATTCTGCAGCAAAAGAAGTATTTTTCAAGAACTTCAGCACTTATGTAGCAACAACAAAACAATCTCATCACCTTTTATTAAGAAATAAAGGCGATTGAAATCATTTTTAACATCCCCTCACAACAAAACTAATTATAAGAAGAGGTATTTATGGCCGAAAACGGTAAGACGCTTACTGAAATCAATGAATCTTTGAGAGAATATTTACAGAAGGGGTTCAATGTCCCGGGATCCATTATCTTTACGAAACTTGTCGACTTTATGCAGCCCAGCATCCGGGTGGTAACGATTGACACAAATCTGAAGCAGAGCGAGATATATCCGATAAATGGGGGCAAATACGGCTTCGGAAGACCGGCGATACAGAAGTTTGTAGACGCGGGACGCATTGAACTCAAGCTCCCTCCGGACGCAATACGTGTGGAGAGGGGAAAAGGAGTCGCGCGGTATACAGCAAAAGTAATCGGGGAAAGATACGAACTCGATGGGTCACCGAAGAGGCTTGAGGATGCAAAACCTTACGACCTCATCATAAGGGAAGAAGAGATGATGATGAAGTACGAAGAAAAGTTTGAGAAAGAGCATCCCAACTGGTCCGAGAAGCAAAAGACGGACTGGGTGACGAAGTGCGTGAAGAAGATCATGATCGAGAAACACAAATTCGCTGCCGAGTCGGCAATTACCGGTGCCCAGGCAAGAGTTGTCCAGAAGCTCCTGGGCCTCAAACCCGCGTATACCCTTGAAGAGCTTAAGAAGCCCTTTGTCATCGTTGCCGTGACGCCGGTCGTTGACATGAAAGACCCGGACATAAAGAAGATGGTCACCGCTCATATGCTCGGTATCAGGGAAACGCTTTATCCTCATGCCGTGAGTATGCCATCCTACCAGCCCTGTATTACTGAGACGATTGATTTATCTGACATAGGCCCTGAAAGTGATCAGGTCGATGCAACTGTTGCAATCTCCGGTGAATCCGCAGCTTCAAATATCGTACCTTTCCAAACGGGAGCGGAGGATATCGACGACTATCCGAGAAGCGTCAAAGAAAACATCCTGCGGAAGCTGATCACCGACAGTGCGGCCGCAGACAACCTGGTCAACATGAAAGATGAGGAACTCGTCGATCTCTTTGTCAGACTGAAGGCTGCCTGATATGCGTCTAATAGCTTTCGATCCGTCATACAGAACCACAGGATTTGCCGTTGTGGAATCAGGAGGAAATCTGATTACCCATGGGATAATCAGGACATCCGGCGACGATGACTGCTCAAAGTTTTCCTCTCTCTTTGATGACGTGCAGACTTTGTGTACCAAATACCACGTTGAAAGAGGGATGGTGGAGAAACCTCCCTCATTTTCCTACCGCAGGTCTACGAACTCAGACGGAAAGCCCCTCAACTTTGCAGCCATTCAGAAGAACAGTCAGGCAACAGCTGTCATACTTTCCGCCCTGGGCCAAATGAGGATTAAAGTCGTCGAGTCTCACGCCCATCAATGGAAACTCTGCTATGGAAAGAACCTCGGCAAGCGGGACATGATCGCACTTGCCAAGAGAAGTTTCCCAGGGCTGAAAGACAAGAAGATTTCGGACCATGAAGCAGAAGCCATCTGCATGGCGTTGCTCAATTCATGAGTGTCAAAAGAGGTCAGACATCAAGAAAACGACGGCTTCCGTGAAAGCATAGATACTGAAGCTGAAAAGCTCAGATACTAATTGACAGAATCGCTCAGAAATTGTAGATTTGAACCAATTAGCAATATTAAGTCAGTCCGGAATACGAAGAGAAGGAGAAAACGTTCACATGGAAATTCAAATCGACCCTCATACCTTGGAACGAGCTGAAGAAAGAGGGACGAACGAAGCAGAAATCAAGGATGTTATACTTACTGGGAGTTCGATATCTGCCAAATACGGTAAAATGGCAAAAGCTAAAGTTTACGAGTTCAATCAAAACCGTCATAATAGGTATTATGAACAAAAAAGGGTTGAAGTTTTTTATCTTATTGAAGGAGATAAGATTATAACCGTTACCGTTTATGTTTTTTTTGGAAAATGGGAGGTGTAAAATGCACATAGTTTACAACGATAAGACAGATCTTCTTTACATTAGGCTTGATGATAAGAAGCAGGATGTCATAAACAGAAGAGTATCAGAAGACATTGTCCTTGACATCGGAGAGAATGACAGGATTATAGGAATAGAAATCCTCGATGCCTCAAAACATGTTTCTCTTGATAAAGTGTTGCCGGTTAAGTATGAAGTTTTAAAGGCATGAGATCACTGCCTGTTTTTTCCCGATGAGACCGAATGGATAGATTTTGGAGTCATGAGGGAAAAGAAATGAAATGTGGTTTTTGTAACGGTGAGACAAAGAAAATGCTGGTTACCTTCAGCTATGAAGAGGAAAACAGATATTTTTTTGTTGAGAATGTCCCTGCTGAAGTCTGTGAGCGTTGTGGAGAAAAAACCTATTCTCCCGATGTTGCTGACGAGTTACTGAAATTTTCTAAAGATAAATTCAAACCAGTCAAAAAGCGACAGGTTCCTGTTTTTGATTTTGCTGAAGCCTGATAGAAGATGAGACTCACAGTAAAGGTTACTTCCAGAGGACAGATGACAATACCCAAACAAGTGAGGGATAAGCTCGGGCTTCGACCAGGAGGGACGATAATCTTTGTTGAAAAAAACGGTATTTTTTATATTGAAAAGTTGGTTCAAAAATCCCCTTTTGACAAATGGGCCGGAAGATTAAAAACACTGAAGGGTAAAAAATCTGACGTAATAACTGTTGAACTGAGGGGAACATGATAACAGCGATAGAATACCAAACCGTTAGCTTATCGTGTTGCAAAAGGGTCCCAAATTTATAAAATCACCTCAAGATTGATAAGACAGGCTGCCTTACAGTATACTTATTGTAGATACAATGAAGGAGGTAAAATATGAACACAAAGATTCAGCAGTGGGGTAATAGTCTGGCTTTGAGAATTCCAAAGGCCTTTGCTGTGGAAGCAAATCTTTACAAGGGAGCAGTTGTTGATGTTTCTGAAGAAGGCGGTAAAATCATCCTTACCCCTGTTAAAAAGAAGAAGATCACTTTAAAAAGCTTATTGTCAGGCGTGACAAAGGAGAATATCCACGGTGAAATTAGCACCGGCAAGAAGGTTGGTAAGGAGATATGGTAACCAAGAAGAACTTTATTCCTGAACGGGGGCATATCGTGTGGATGGACTTTGATCCGCAGTCCGGGCACGAACAGGCGGGGAGGAGGCCTGCCCTTGTG
>VGWX01000154.1 GCA_016873615.1 Nitrospira sp.
AGACTTAAAGATGCTGAAAGCCGGTAAAAGATTGGAGCACACAGAGGGGGAGAATACAGGTTCTCTTGTAACATAATGATATTTAATATGTTCTCTGTGGTCTCTGTGGTTAAGTTTTGACAATACGAATTATAAAAAAAGGAGATTCTGAATGAAAGTTATACTTAAGGAAGACGTAAAAAGCATAGGCAGCATGGGGCAGATTGCAGATGTGTCGGATGGATTTGCAAGGAACTATCTGGTGCCGAGGGGGCTTGCGGTTGAGGCGAATGTGAAAAATATAAGGTCGCTGGAGCACGAGAAGAAGGTTATTCAGGAAAAGGCGAGGAAGGTAAAAAATTCAGTTCAGGATCTGGCGAACAGACTGGCGAACATGACTGTTGTAATTAAAACAAAGGCCGGAGAAGAGGGGAAACTGTTCGGGTCAGTGACAACCATGGATATTGCCGAGCAACTGAAAAATCAGGGGATAGAAATAGATAAAAAGAAGATTTCCTTCGACGAACCGATCAAAAGGCTCGGAACATATGCTGTGAACTTAAAACTCCATTCGGAGATAGCGGCAAAGGTTAATGTACAGGTCATTGAGGAATGAAAAATACTGATCTGCATCTGGACAGGCTTCCCCCTCAGAATTTAGAGGCGGAACAGTCCGTCATCGGCGCTATCCTCATTGACAATGATGCGTTACCAAAGGCGCTGGAAATACTTGATTCTGAAGATTTCTATAAGCTCTCACACAGGAAGATATTCAATGCGATGACAGAGCTTTTTGACAGGAATGAACCCATAGACCTTATTACCCTGACGGATTTTCTCAAGAAGAAAGACGAAATGGAGGCTATCGGCGGCGTATCCTATCTCTCATCGCTTATACATATGCTCCCAACAGCCGCGAATATTAAATATCATGCTAATATCGTCAGAGAAAAGGCTCTTGTGAGAGGGCTTTTACGGTCAGCGAACGAAATCGCCGGCAAGGTCTATGAGGATAATCTTGATGCAGAGGATCTCGTAGACTATGCTGAAAAGTCCATCTTCGAGATCTCTGATAAAAGGATCAAGGTATCATTTGTCACTTTAAAAGAGGTTATTAAAGACAGCTTTGAGATGATCGAACATCTCTATGACAAAAAAGAAACAGTAACAGGCGTTCCATCCGGCTTCAGAGACCTTGATGACCTAACAACCGGTTTTCAGAAGGGTGATCTTATTATAATCGGCGGGAGGCCGTCAATGGGAAAGACTGCATTCACCCTGAACATTGCACAGCATGTAGGCGTTGAGTTGCGCGAGCCTGTTGCCATATTCAGTCTTGAGATGGCAAAAGAGCAGCTTGCTTTAAGGATGTTGTGTTCTGAGGCGATGGTGAATTCAAACAGTATCAGAAAAGGTTTTATAAAAAAAGAGGACTGGCATAAACTGACGAGCGCTGCAAGCAACCTTACAGGCGCTCCTATATTCATAGATGATTCATCGGCTATCACTGTGTTGGAATTGCGCGCAAAGGCAAGGCGTTTGAAAATGGAGCATGGCCTCAGTCTTGTCATAGTAGACTACCTTCAGTTGATGAGGGGGAAGGGGTCTTTTGAAAGACGTGAACAGGAGATATCAGATATTTCACGTTCGCTGAAGGCGCTTGCCAAGGAATTGAGTGTCCCGGTCATCGCTGTCAGTCAGCTCAACAGGAGCGTTGAATCGCGCAGACCTCCGAAGCCCATGCTGGCGGATCTCAGAGAATCAGGCGCTATTGAACAGGATGCGGATGTGATACTCTTTCTTTACAGGGATGAAATTTATAATAAAGACAATCCGGCTAACAAGGGAAAAGCAGAAGTGGATATTGCCAAGCAAAGAAACGGGCCTGCAGGTGTTAACATTCATCTGACATATATTTCAAGCTGCACAAGGTTTATGAACTTGGCTGACAGGGAATTCCAGGATTTGGAGGGGGAGGGATTTTGAAAAGGTCTCCGGCTGTTGCAGGACAGTTTTACTATGGCACTGCATCTAAACTGACACAGCAGGTCGAACAATACATAGACAGGCATGCAAAGAAGGAAAAGATTATCAGTATGATTTCTCCTCATGCTGGTTTAATGTATTCCGGGCCGGTTGCAGGAGCTGTTTATTCTTCCATAGATTTTCCTGAGACCTTTATCCTCATAGGACCGAATCATACCGGTCTTGGAGCATCGATATCCTTAATGGAATCAGGTGAATGGGAGATACCAATGGGGACTTTCCGGATAGATGAGAAGATTTCCTATAAAATTGCCATGAAAACCCCGATTGTTACAAAAGATACAAAGGCGCACATGTTTGAGCATTCTCTTGAGGTCCAACTCCCTTTTATTTCATATTTCTCCAAAAAGGTCAGGATTGTACCTATCGCAATGCTTTCGGCTTCAGTCGATGAATGCAGGATGCTTGGCGAAGGCATAGCCGGCGCAGTAAAAAGCGCAGGCTATCCTGTTGTTATAGTAGCAAGCTCTGATATGAGCCATTATGTGCCTGATAATGTTGCAAGGCTGAAGGATAAGAAGGCTATTGATGAAGTTCTGTCCCTTAATCCTGAAGGTCTGTATGAAACAGTTCTGAAAGAGAGGATATCCATGTGCGGCTATCTGCCTGCTACAGCGATGTTATTTGCTGCAAAAGCCCTCGGCGCCCAGTCAGCAAGACTTGTGAAATATTCGACGTCAGCAGAGGTGAGCGGGGATTATGACCATGTTGTCGGTTATGCAGGTATCGTGCTGAGATGATTTCGCACAACCCTTCCCAATAAATATTATTAGGATAACAGGTAATGTCTGAAAATAACGATAATAGAAGATACAGGAGATATGTAGTTGACGGTATACACGGGAATCTGCTCTATAGCTCTGACCTGGAAGTTTTAAATATCAGTATTGAGGGAGCAGCAATAGAGACGACAAAGAGGCTCGAACTAAACCGTGAATATACTTTTAAAATTAAATATAAGGATGTCAATTTGACCCTTAAAGGACGTGTGGTCTGGGCAATTCTGGTATCAAAAGAAAAGAAAGACTCCAAAGCTGCCATCCCTGTCTACAGGGCAGGGGTGGCATTTGCTGACACCTTAAGCGAAAAGGCAAATATGCTGCTTGATTTTATTGAGGAGAATAAAATCAGGACATTTGAGAACAGATTAGGAACTGTACGCTTTAAGATCACAAAGACTGAGAATATCAAAATTGACCTGCCTCACAGATACAAGGTGAAAAAGATAAGTCTTGCCGGGATGCTGGCAGAGACCGAATACCCTCTGGAAATTGATTCACATCACGATATCGAACTCTTCCTGAATGACAGTGTGGTAAATATCGTCGGCAGGATTGCAAATTGTGAAAAGCTGCAGGCAGAAAAGACTGTTATCTACGATACCGGGATAGAGTTCATGCAAATGTCAGACAGAGACATTAAATTATTGGAGAATTACCTTGAGACTCTCGAAGACACATAACTTGTTTTTTAACAAATAAATATGTTATTTTAATAATTCATTTGGAGGTAAATAGAATGTATGCAATCATTGAAAACGGGGGAAAGCAATACAAGGTCTT
>VGWX01000155.1 GCA_016873615.1 Nitrospira sp.
ATTATATCTGGCAGGACTTCTGCATGATATAGGGAAGATATTCATTGAAGATTCAATCCTGCTTTCCCGCGAAGACCTCACCTTGAAGCAATTCAATATAATAAAACAGCATCCGGAAAGAGGTGCCAGAATAGTCGAGAGATACATTTCTGAAAAATTAGCTCCAGCGATTCTATATCACCATGAACTTCCGAATGGGAAAGGGTATCCTTATGGATTACAAAAAGATGACATACCTTTTTTCGCCAGAATCATTTCCACTGCGGACAAGTTTTCCGCATTAACAATGGAGCGTCCCTACAGATCGGCTCTTGTTACAGAAATGGCGGTACTGGTAATAGATGACCATATCAAGACATTCTTTGACGGCAGGAGCCGATTCGTGTGTGACAGTCTCAAATCGCTGAATATCAGGGATCTTCATATGGGTTCTGCCAAAATCGCCAACGATCTTGACTCTCTCCTTTCATCACTGGAGTACTGTTTCTGAGCTGGGCCACCCAGGAAGAGGTATTAAAGCATCACCGGATGCTGACAAAATCAGAAGCCTATTTCAGACAGGCCTTGCTATCAATCATTGTCAGCGCAATACTCTCCCTCACCTTATTCATGAGTCAAATTGTCTCGTATATCCTGTTTTTCTTTTCTTCCGTGTTCATTTTCTTTTACTCATTTGATACTTTCTATCCATTCAGACGCTTTCAAAGCTTTAAAAGAGCATTCGAGAGAAAAGTACGGTCAGTTGAGAACACACCGCATGATACAGCTCAATCCGATGGGCATTTCTTTGAGGATTCTCCCACCGATGATAATCGCAATATTTGTTTGCGGGTGATATTTTCCCGGGAGGTTTTATTTGCCATTGAGCTGGTCATTTCTGTTGCTCTCGCAAGTATTCTCCTGAAATTCTTATCACATCTGTCATCATGGCTTGGTTTTTCATATATGATTGCTGTCAATGCAGGAGCATTCTTCCTGCTGGTAACAATTTATATCTCATATATTGACTCTCTTGAGATAGACGAATTTCCCACTGATTGGCGGGACAAATTTATGCTTAGGTTTTCGAAAATCTTCAGTTACTCGCGCAACTACTTCTTTGTCGGAGAAGTCAATGGTAAAAAGATTGGTTTACCCCGTATGCTGCGCTTTCTTCATACGATGATAGGGGCACCCACAGGTGAAGGAAAGAGCTCGAGCCTGATCATACCCCCTCTGCTTTTTGATTCCGATAGCATCGGATCCGCTGTTGTTCCTGATGCCAAGTCTCCCGAGTTATTCAACTGGGTGGCAGGACGCTGGATAAAGAATGGCAAAAGGGTCTTCCTTTTCGATCCTTGGCATCCTGACACTATTGGAATAAATCCGCTTCCCGATGCTGACGACAATGACCTGCTCACGATTGTGGATGTCATCATGAGGGAAAGGGAAGAAATCTTAAAGGAAGACGCATTCTTCAAGTCCCGGACCAAGTATCTTCTGTTTGCAATCTTGAAACTCGTTCAGAGTTTTAACGACGAATACTGCAATATGGCAAGCGTTTATCACATAGTTCAGAGTGTGGACACGCTGAAGAATTTTGTTGACGCGGCTCCGGAAGTGATCCAAAAACTGTTTTCCGACTTTGATGACCTGTATTCCGAGACGAAAGTCAATGCCCTTACGAGCATCAGAGAGAAGATGGACGTCTTCATGGAGGCAAGCGTCAGGAAGGCGTTTTCCAGGAGTGAATTCAAGCTGAGTTTGCTTTTCAGGGAAAAAGAACCCTGTCTTCTCATTCTCGGATGTCCTATCGACAAAAAGGAGCCGGGTACGAAGATCGCCAGCCTGCTTGTCAATCTTATTGTAAATCTTGCTTTCAGAGAGCGCCGTCTTCAGAAGCAGGCGATACAGAGGGGAGAGCAGGCTTACACTCCAAACGACCTTTATCTGTACCTCGATGAGCTGAGGAATCTCAAAATAACTGCCCTTGCTGACCTTATATCTATTGCCAGGGAGACGAGAACCCATGTGATCGACTCCGTAACGGACATAATGTTCTTCCGCTATTACAAGGAAGACTTTTCCGGGTTAATGGGAAACCACAGGACCCGCATATTTATGAGAGGTCTCGATTATGATTCCGCTAAATACGTTTCAGACTCCCTGGGCAAGCATGATGTGGCAACGTATAAGTATTTCAGAGGACTTATGGCAAGCCAGGAGCAAAGGAATCTCCTTGATCCTGACAAAGTGATGAATCTGCCTGAGGACAAGCTCATCATCTTTTCTCCCAAAACGAGACCGTTTATTGCCGATAAAGTGAGTATCTATAAAACCAGATGGCTGATGAAAATGAGGGACAAGCCACCCAAACGGATAAGGGAACTCTATCATGAATGGGGGCTGGCCGAAGAACCACTTAAGGACACCCATTTCCCGACAGTGGAAGGTACTGACCTTTACGATTTCGAAAAAATCAAGGGTAATAAGACTCCGGAGCAATTAAGTACAAACATAACGATTGACAGGATGCATCATGAGCGACTGGGCGGAGGAACATTTTCCAAGGAGCCTGAACGTGATTCCACTGCGGAGGACGCTGAGCGAATTCAACGGCAGATTCGGGAGGATGAGGAAATGGGGGGCATTGCAGGGGGAATTTAATAAATTGACCGATTATTCAAAGGAGAGATAATGCATACACAGGATGATACATATGGACTGAATTTTACGCCGCCCCGTAATCTCGTGGTGGCACACAGCATGATTCAGCAGTGGTATGTTTCAGAATCGAGCGGGCAGCCTTTCGCAAAGGAATTTTTTACCCTGGAGCATATTATGCAATTCTCCATGGTAGCCATTAAATCCTCTTTGCTGGATTCTCTTATCTGGCTTTTCATATATGTTCTTGGCGGCGCCGCGGTGTACTTTTTACAGGAGAACTATCTGACGGAGCAGGTGACACAGTTGTTCTTCTGGCAGGTCCATGGTTCCCCGCTTTTCTGGTTTACAAAGCTTGCGAGTTTCATGGGCCTTTTGTTTTCTTCCGTATTATGCGTTATGATGGCCCGATACTACACGGGCACAGTCACGAAGAAAGCGATCAACTCTGTTTTCGTCACAAGAGCCATCTTCCTGATCTGTTTCTCCCTTGTAGCATTTCTTATCCTCGGCGTTATCTTTCAGGCCCTGTCAAACGAAACTGCCTTAAACAATATATATAAGTATTTCAGTCAGATGAATCCTGCCCTCGGAACCAAAGTCTACTATTTCATTGTCAATTATTTCCGCAGAGCACTTTTCGAATCCGGCATTGTTGTGATTGTCGCGAGTATCTTTTCTGTATTCATTCCATTCTTATCCATCGCCTTCTTTAAAGTGTACAAGCGGAAGAAAACAGACCTGGGCATACAGGTGGAATAATCATGTATGAAACGATATATTCGTATCTTTATAGTTTCGCCAATTACAAGGTTCACGGCATACTCTTTTGCAGACTAATTGCCCCGGTAGTCCTGATTGTATTGCTCTGGATTTCCAGAATAGTAGCCTCTTTCATAATAAAGATCTTTGCTGTAGGTTTTGCTGTTATTCTTTA
>VGWX01000156.1 GCA_016873615.1 Nitrospira sp.
GGCGGTGGTTGCTGAACCGTGAAGACAGCCCGTGGTATCCGACCATGAGATTGTTCCGACAGCCTTCAATCGGTGACTGGAAGTCAGTTATGAATAAGGTACGAAAAGAGCTTGAGGTATTTTCAGATGAAAAAAGTATCATCCAGAGGTGATGTTGAAAGTATTTCTGTAGGAGGATGGGAGAAGGCGGCTGCTTTGTTACCATTACCGGCCATCAGTTAATTTATGAAACTTCATTTTAAAGAAAAAAGTTTTTTAAAAGATTTGTATATGTTACTAAAAGACTTTAATAAATTTGCAAAATAGTATAGAATTTATAAGTATTACTTTAAGAAAGCTATTAAAGACGCTGTAAAATGAAAGCCATTTTTTAATCAAAAAATAAAATATTGAAAAGGAAAAAAACTATGAAAAAGAAAAGATCTGAAGAATTAGGCAAAATAATCAAGAGGATAGATGTGATTAAAAAAAACAGGCCCAGTCATAAAGAAATCCTCGATTTTTTTAAATATATAATCAGGGAGCAGCACAAGATAAAGCCGCTTATAAAAACGGAACGAATTGACATAAATGAGGAAACTGCAAAAAAGCAGATGAAGGAAGGGTTTCCCTTGATAGATAAAAAGGACATAAATCCTGATATGGATTCAGCCGTAACCCTGTTCAAAAATATCTGTAAGGTTCTCCAGAGGAAAGAAAAGATAGCCCCTGAAATAAAAAAGATAAATCAGGCTATTCGTAATAAGGAAATAGATCTCCGGGAAATTTTCGGGAGACTGATTGAAGGGGATAAAGGATATATTGAATTCATAGCAAACAAGAGCGGACTGCATACCTGGCTCCTGACGTTTCTGGCTGAAAGCAGCATCAAACCGTCCCTCGAAGCTTATGCGGACATGCTTAAGGGGCATGTCGACCAGGAGAGCTGGTGGAAGGGCTATTGCCCCGTCTGCGGTTCTCAACCCGAGAGGGGTGAATTGCGGATAGATGTCGGGGAGAGGTTCCTTGAGTGTTCCTCCTGTTCTTTTAAGTGGCGTTTCAAGAGAGTGGTGTGCCCGTTCTGTGGCAACGACGACAGTAAAAAGCTCAGGTTTTTCAATACGGAAGCTGACGGGAAGGCATACAGGGTGGATGTCTGCGAAGAATGTAAAAAGTACATTAAGACTATAGATTTGAGGGAGTTAAATGTGGAGGTAGTACCCCTTGTTGATGACATCGGCACCCTTCATCTTGATATTATTGCTGAAAAAGAAGGATATAAAAGGGGAGTTCCGGGCATTCTGGAAATGGAGAAAATGGGGGAGTAAAGATAATGCTCAAAGACACTTTTCATCGTACAATAGACTACATGCGCATCTCCATTACAGACAGATGCAACTTGCGCTGCATGTATTGTATGCCTTCCGGCGGTCTTAAGCCCATAAGGCACAAAGAGATTCTCCGATATGAAGAAATAGTCAGGATTTTACGGATAGCTGTTCATACAGGCGTCAGAAAGGTGCGAATAACAGGCGGGGAACCGCTTGTGAGAAAAAATATTACACGCCTTATTAAGATGATAAAAAGCATTGAAGGCATAGATGAACTGAGCATTACAACCAACGGCATACTTCTTGAACATTATGCCGGGGAACTTGCAAATGCAGGCCTTGACAGAGTAAATATAAGCCTTGATTCTTTAAAGTCTGACAGATACAGAGAGATCACAAGGGGTGGAGTTATTGATGCTGTATTGAAGGGTATTGAAGCCTCTGAGAAAGCCGGCCTTGTGCCGATAAAGATTAACATGGTTCCAATCCGCGGACTGAACGACGACGAGATAGCAGATTTTGCAAAAATAACTTTAGAGTTTCCTTATCAGGTAAGGTTTATTGAATTTATGCCGTTTGTAACAGAGAATATGTGGACACAGGAAAAATTCATCTCTGCAGAGGAGATAAAATCTATTGTTGAACAAACAGGCATTCTTGTTCCGGCAAAAACGAAGAGATCAGGCCCTGCAAGGTACTTCAGATTTGCCGGCGCTGCCGGTGTAGTTGGTTTTATAAGCCCTATCAGCAACCATTTCTGCAAAGAATGCAATCGCCTTCGATTGACTGCTGACGGCAAATTGAGGCCGTGTCTTTTCTCGGAAACCGAGATTGATTTAAAACCTGCTCTTCGCAACAACGGGCCTGACGCAGAAATCAAACGACTTATAGAGTTATCCATAGCGGTAAAACCCGAAAGTCATTCGATTAAAATGGAAAATTCATTTCGCGCCGCAGATTCCTTTGTGATTAATGCTTTTCAAAATACTCATAGAAGACCGATGTCAAAAATAGGAGGATGAGAAACCTTGAGTAACGTGAAAGGCAAGGTAGTCTCTATCAATATAAGCGATAAAAAAGGCGTCAGAAAGAAACCTGCTAAAGAAGCTTTTATTCAAACAAATTATGGCATTAAAGACGATGCACATGCTTCTTCACAATGGCACAGACAAGTAAGTCTGCTGGCTCTCGAAAGCATTCAGAAGATGCAGGCAATGGGATTGAAAGTAAATCCGGGTGATTTTGCAGAGAATATCACAACAGAAGGGATTGACCTTCTGAAACTTCCTGTGGGCACCAAAATGATAATTGGCAGCAACATAGAGGTTGAGGTGAGCCAGATAGGCAAGAAATGCCATACACGATGTGAAATATACAATCAGGCCGGTGATTGTATTATGCCAAAGGAAGGGATTTTTGTTAAGGTTCTGAAAGGCGGCAAGATCAAAGAAGGAGATGAAATAGTAGTCAGTTACTGATACTAATAAGACCATAAGTAAAGCCACTTCTGTCATTCCCGCTTGTCGGGTCACCTCTTCTCCTCAGCGAACCCGCCTGAGTGCGGGAGCGAGTCGCCGGGGCGACTGGACGAGCCAGAATGACAACATTAAGATAAGGGTATATTTACCTTGAGATTTGTCTTGAAAGGCATTGACAATTGCAATAAATAAAGATTAAACTAAAAAGCGAACAAACTATATAAAAGCAATTGAAATTTAATAATATATTTGCTCTGTATAAAGTTAATTGAACATAAAGATGAGAACTATTAAAATTTTAACTTTTCTATCCATTTTATTAATCACTTTTTGTCTTTTACCATTTGAATTTTCTTCTGCCGAAGAAATTCAATGTGTGACATGTCATGTAAAATTAGCACAAAAGGCAAAAAGTGTTCATGCTGCAATAGCATTAGGCTGTCAATCCTGTCATAAAACCGTAGAAGGGAAAACTCATCCCGGCCAAAAAGGCAGCATAGCGCTCAAGCAGAATATGCCGGGACTCTGCTATAACTGTCACGATGAAACAAAATTCAAAGGAAAATCAGTCCATCAGCCGGTGTCAGGCGGCATGTGCACTGGCTGCCACGATCCCCATCAGTCAGATTTCCCAAAGATTCTTATTGGAAAAGTGCCCGATCTCTGTTACAACTGTCATAGCGAATCAAAATTTAAGGGCAAGTCAGGCCACACCCTCTTAGGCATGTGCACAGGCTGCCACAATCCCCATAGTTCCGATTCCGATAAAATCCTGAAAGCCG
>VGWX01000157.1 GCA_016873615.1 Nitrospira sp.
TGTCCTCCAGCAAATGGACAAGGTACTTCTTTACTTCCTCCTCTCCAAGCTCCTCCGGCGACTTCTTGAAATAGTGTGCAAAATTGCTTACCTCTCTGAGATATTTAGTTTGGGTCCTCGGGGTTATACCTCTCAACTGAAGCTCTGCCAACATCTTTTCTCTTAATGTGTTCATGATACAATCTCCTTCCCACCCCGGCGGGTTCGCTGAGGCGAATGAATCAATATGCGCCGACTTATGCCAGCGGTGAAACAAAGGAGATTGTATAAAGACTCTTACTGATCGACAAGGGGGAAATATCGGACTAACTTCTGCAACTCAAGGAAAGCTCTTTACTGAACAGAAAACGCTGACCACTCGTTACCACCGCGTAGCGGTTTAGTTACGTGAAAGTATTCACCACAAAATACTGACATGTCTGAAATGTCGAATACTGACTATTTAAAAGAAGTTATACTATTCTTCCTCTGCTCCCCAAAGCCTCGGGTCGAGCGCATCTCTTAACCCTTCACCAACAAGGTTATAGCTGAGCGCTGCCATAAGAATAGCAATGCCCGGATAAAAAGATAACCACCATGCTATCTCAATATTGTCTTTGCCTGAAGTTAAGATATTTCCCCAGCTTGGGGTTGGGGGCTGCACTCCAAGACCTAAAAAAGAGAGCCCGGATTCCAGTAAAATAGCCCCTGCAATTCTGAAGGTTGCTGTAACAAACACCGGCGCAAGGGCATTCGGCAGAACATGTCTGAAGATTATCCTGGTGTTGCCCGCTCCTGAAGACTTTGCGCCCAATACAAAATCACGCTCTTTTAATGTTAAGAATTCTGCCCTTATGAGACGGGCTATGCCCATCCAGCTCGTTATCCCGATTACAACCATGATAACCGTTATGCTTGGCTCCACGATTGCTATCACAGCCAGAATGAGAAATAGTGTCGGTATTGTCAGCATTATATCAACGAATCGCATGAGGATCGAATCCACTATACCGCCATAATACCCGGCTAATGCGCCAACAATAATGCCTATGAGAATTGCGATTCCAACTGCCATAAACCCCACCTGAAGTGAAATCCTGCTGCCCCACATCATTCGTGAAAGAACATCCCTTCCCAGTTCATCTGTCCCGAATATATGATTTTTTGCCGGAGGTGAAAGTATATTATTTATGTCTATTGTTGTAGGGTCATAGGGTGAGATGAATGGAGCGAGCAGAGCTGTAAGAAGCAAAAACAGAACTGTACAGAAGCCTGTTACAGCCAGTTTATTTTTAGAAAATCTTTTAATAATAATTGTTGAAAGTTTCATTTCCGAACTCTTATCCTGGGGTCCACAAGGGCATAGGATATATCTGCAACCAGATTGCCTATTAGGGTCAAAAATGCGCCTATCGTTAATATGCCCATAATAGTTGGATAATCTCGTGCCATTACTGATGAGAAGAATAACCGCCCCATTCCAGGGATAGAAAAGATCTGCTCGAAAATAACACTGCCGCCGATAAGCCCGGGCAAAGAAAGTCCAAGTATGGTGATTATGGGCAAAAGCGCATTTTTAAGGGCGTGTTTATATACAACATCCCTCTCTTTTAATCCTTTAGCGTAAGCGGTTTTTATATAATCCTGCCTGATTACTTCAAGCATGCTCGAACGGCTGTATCTGCTGAGACTTGCCAATCCTCCAAGGGCCGTAATGCCTACAGGCAATATGAGGTGTTTAATCCAGTCAATGACCCTCTCTACAGAATTCATCTCTGAAATATCTATGCTTTGAATCCCGGATATCGGCAACCATCCGAGCTGAACGCCAAACAGGATCATCAGCAACAAAGCCAGCCAGAATTCAGGCATGGAAAATCCGATGAAGACGCCGACTGTTGAAACTTTATCGAATAATGAATATTGCCGGGTTGCAGAATAAACACCTAAGGGGATTGCGATAATAAATATGAGTATGAGAGATAAGCTCTCTATTATTAAAGTAACAGGGATTGTCTCCAGGATTTTATCCGATACTTTTCTTCCATCAACCATGGATTTTCCAAAATCAAACGTGACAAGCCTTTTCAGCCAATCAATATACTGGATATGCAATGGCTTATCCAGTCCATAAAACTTTTTAAGGTTTTCTTTTGCCTGGCCAGAGGCCTTAAGAGACATTTCAGTCTGAACCTCAACAGGGCTGCCCGGTGGAAGGTGAATCACTATAAATGTTATGAGTGTAATCCCGAAGATTAACGGGATCATGAGAAGGAGTCTCTTTATTAAATAATGAAACATATTATCAATAATACTCTTTTAGATACCTTCCGGTATATGACTCTTTAATATTAACTATCTCCTCTGGTTTTCCGGCGAAAATAATTCTTCCTCCCTTCTCTCCCCCTTCAGGACCCAGATCTATGATCCAGTCTGAAGCCTTTATAACATCGAGATTATGTTCAATGACTAAAACAGTATTACCTGAGTCAACAAGTCTCTGGAGAACATCAAGCAGCGCCTTGACATCCCTGAAATGCAGACCAATGGTCGGTTCATCAAGGATGTAAAGAAAACCTTTATTGCCCTCCTTTCTATCCGCTTTGGTAATAGATGACAAGGAGACATTAACCATTTCCGCACATATCTTCAATCTCTGTGCCTCACCTCCTGAAAGTTTTGTTGCAGGCTGACCGAGCCTGATGTATCCAAGTCCGATATCTTGCATTAATAAGAGTTTATTCTTTATTTTGGGAATGCCCTGAAACAATGAAATTGCTTCGTCCACTGTCATATTCAGGACCTCATCAATATTTTTAGTGCGATACAAGACCTTCAGCGCATCTGATTTGTATCTCTTCCCATTACATTCTTCACATTTCACATAAAGGTCTTCAAAGAAGTACATCTCCATCTTCTGATACCCTGCCCCTTTGCAGATTTCGCATCTCCCGCCTGATACGTTAAAAGAGAAAAACCCCGGTCCGTAACCAAGAGCCTTTGCCTCTGTCTGTTCCGAAAAAATCTTTCTTATGAGATCAAATATCTTTAAATATGTTACAGGATTTGAACGGGGGCTTCTTCCAATGGGAGACTGAGAAATGAGATTGACGCCTTTCAGATATTGGACGCCTTCAATTTTTCCGTATGATAAAGGAAAATCCTGTTTTATCTTAAACTCTCTGGCCAGAGCCCTGTAAAGGGTTTCTACTATAAGACTGCTTTTGCCTGAACCGGATACTCCGGTAACTGTTGTCAATGTTTGTATCGGAATCTCAAGATTAACCGATTTCAGATTGTTGCCTTCAGCAGCATGGAGAAACAGTTTATTGCCTGTGCCGCTTCTTTTTTTATAAGGAGTTTTTATTTTATCGATCCCTTTTATATAACGTGCTGTGAGGGTATCAGCCTCAAGGAACTCATTTTTCGTACCTGAAAATACGACTTTTCCTCCCTGGTGACCGCCTCCGGGGCCTAATTCAATTACCCAATCAGCAGATTCTATAATTTTCCTGTCATGCTCAACAACAAGTATGGTATTCCCGAGCCCTGAAAGCTCTGACATGATGTTTGC
>VGWX01000158.1 GCA_016873615.1 Nitrospira sp.
TGTCCTCCAGCAAATGGACAAGGTACTTCTTTACTTCCTCCTCTCCAAGCTCCTCCGGCGACTTCTTGAAATAGTGTGCAAAATTGCTTACCTCTCTGAGATATTTAGTTTGGGTCCTCGGGGTTATGCCTCTCAACTGAAGCTCTGCCAACATCTTTTCTCTTAATGTGTTCATGATACGATCTCCTTCCCGCCCCGGCGGGTTCGCTGAGGCGAATGAATCAATATGCGCCGACTTATGCCAGCGGTGAAACAAAGGAGATTGTATAAAGGTTGTAACTGATCGACAAGAGGGAAATATCGGACTAACTTCTGCAACTCAAGGAAAGCTCTTTACTGAACAGAAAACGCTGACCACTCGTTACCACCGCGCGAGCGGTTTAGTTCTGCAACTGAAAATCATCATTTCTCATCGAGTCTTAGCAGCGCGCACTTGCAGATGAAACTAATGCAGGATGGGAAATGAAGACTGTTTGGCCTTAACGAAGGAATCTGCATCCCTGATCTTTATCTATTGGAGAAATAGCTCTTCTGAAATCATGAAAGTTGATTCTTCTGTTTTTCTATTGTGGAAATGGTCTCTTTTGTAATGTGATGTTTACGGGGATTCCTTTTTAAGGGCATGGAGTATCATACCGACATATTTGTTTATGGGGTTTGATCTCTGAAGAGATGGGATGACCGGATTCCTGCGCATACCAATCTTTTTTATCTCCCATAGCAGGTCCCTGTTTTCTGCGTCATATGAAAGACCAGTCTGAAATGCCTTAACAGCATCTGTTTTCTTTCCCGATGCAAGGTAAGCCCTGCCGAGGTTTAGGTAAAAGGTTGGGCAAAAAATATCCTTCCCGAAAGGTATTTTCTCATTCAGTATTTCTATTGCCCTTGAACATGTGTCTACGCCGTATGCATAATTTTTATTGATGATGGCTTCAAGGCAACCATAATAGGAAAGCAAAAACGGGTCGTCCGGAAATTTTTTAAGGGCATGGGTCAACAGAGTAAGGGCGCCTTTATTATTTTTCCTTTGAAGCAATGTTTTGACCTCATCAAGGTAAGACGAGGGAGTGCTTGTCTTTTTCGTGCTCTCTTTCCTGAGCGTTTCAATAATCATTTCATGCTGGCTGCGAATCAATTCCCTCATTTTCTTCTCATAGTCCGGCGTGTTCAGAATATTCCGGCAGTCTATATGTCTTGTCGATACTATCTTACCACCGAGATAAACCCTTGTAGTTATCAGCTGTTCTTTAATATAGAGATCTTCTGTCAGGATTAAATACTTTTTCCCGTTGATAACAACAGAGCTGGTTATCTCTTTTTGTAGGAGAGAATCGATTCTTATAGCATCCTGCTTTTTCATAATAGAATTAAATTTTAAACAAATTTTTGAAACCAACAAACATGTTGTATTGTTAAAGATTACCCTTATCAGAATAAATTTGCAATATACTGCCCATAGTTGAAATTTAAGTTCAGGGGTATTAAAATGCAGTAGTTTTGAAAAGGGGTTCAAAAGGGTGATATATGAAATGTCCTGACTGCGGCGCTGAGTTGCATGGAAAAAACAGATGCAGCAAATGCGGAAAGAAGGTAGAACTGCCGCAAAAGGATGTTGAGGTCGAGTACAAAGAATTCACGTTATCTGAATTCCTCGAAATACGCAAGAAGCCTGGTGTTTCAGGAAGCGACGCAGAGACTTCAACTCTTGAGGAGAACAAACAACAGAAAGCATTTAATGAAACTGCAACGAAGATTCCCCTGCCTGCTAAAGTCTCAGAAATAAAAGCAGAAAAAAGGAACAAAAAGCTTTTTCCTGCTGTAATCCTGTTTCTGCTAATTGCAGCTTCTGTTGCCGGCGCCTTTTTTCTCATAAAATATCTGTTCCGGCCATAAGAAATAAAGTCAAAGACATGTATTCAATCTCCCAAACTGTTAAAATACGAAAAAATTTGAGGTGATACTCATATGAAAAAAATGCTTGTTATCTGCTTAACCCTTTTTTTATTCCTGACCAACTGCCAGAAGAAAGAGGAACAAAAAGCACAGACTCCGTTCCCCAAGGGACCTGTTATTGTTGACAATGAAATAATGCGCTTTCAGGAATTAGTCAGGAAAGATCCGAAAAACGTGGATGTGTGGATTCAGCTTGGCAATGTATCCATGGACGCCAAGCGTTTTCAGGAGGCGATAGATTCATATCAAAAGGCGCTTGAACTTAATGACAAAAATGTGGATGTCAGGGTAGACATGGGCACTTGTTACAGAAATATCGGCAAACCCGATAAGGCAGCAGAAGAATACAGGAAGGCTATAGCGCTTAATCCCAAGCATCTGAATGCCCACAGAAACCTCGGCGTTGTGCTTGCATTTGACCTGAATAAGAAGAGTGAAGCCATTAAGGAGTTCGAGGAATACCTGAAGCTGGCTCCAAATGCGCCGGATGCCCAAAATGTAAGACAGTTAGTGGAGAAACTAAACCAGTCCAAATAAATTATTGTAGATACCCACGGGCAAGCCCGTGGAACTCTGATAAAGTGTTAGAGTAAAATCTCTTGGATAAAAAAGACATTTTCAGGGTGGCTGAAGATTCCAGATTTATTTCTGGGATATACAACTATTGCGATCGGTGGTGCGAACGCTGTTCTTTTACCTCCCGCTGTATGACTTATGCGATGGAGGCAGCAGATATTGATAATCCTGCGAGTCGCGATATAAACAACAGGGCATTCTGGTACAAATTACAGGAAATATTTAAACAGACTGAAGAAATGATAAAGGAAATAGCTGAACAGATGGGCGTTGATTTGAATTCTATTGATACAAAAACAATCTCTGAGAAGATGGATATTCAGGAGGCTACGGCGGATAGTCATGAACTTGTTGTGGGAGCCCATTGCTACGGGAAAATGGCGGATATCTGGCTTGATTCGGGATACGCCATATTCGGGAAAAAAAAGGAAGAATTGAATAATCTTCTTGCCATAGGTATTGAAGAAGTAAAGATTCATAATGAAGCTGCCGACATTCAGGATGCCGTGGAAGTTATCCGCTGGTATCAGCATCAGATTTATGTAAAACTGAAAAGGGCGCTGATAAAGGATGATTTATTCGATGAAAACGCAGAGGTAATGCTGAGTGATGCAAACGGTTCTGTAAAAGTTGCACTGATTGGAATGGACCGTTCAATAGGGGCGTGGGGAAAGTTGCTGGACTATTTTCCGGAAAAGACGGATGACGTTCTGGATATTCTTTTGCATTTAGACAGATTGCGGCGAAAGACTGAAGATATGTTTCCTCAAGCAAGAAGTTTCAAGAGACCTGGATTTGACCATATGCATTGCTAACGTATCCTTGTGGTATAAAAATATGGGGGTTGTTTCTATTTGGGATCTCCATTTGGTGCTTCCTGAAGCAAAGATTGTTGTACAATCCGGAAATTACGAGCAATATTTTGGGAAGTAGGGGCGGGGTATCCCCGCCCTTCTGTATCGGCGGGTTTGTTGTTAAACCGGATGAAGATAAGGCGGGC
>VGWX01000159.1 GCA_016873615.1 Nitrospira sp.
CCGGTGATATAGTTGGAGAACATACGGTTATTTTCGGAGGTCTTGGTGAAAGGATCGAGGTGACACACAAGGCTTCAAGCAGGGATACATTTGCAAGAGGCGCACTGAGGGCAGCTCTCTGGTGCTCCGGTAAGCCTGCAGGATTATATGATATGCAGGATGTACTGGGATTGAAATAGGCAAGAAAATCACTTTAAAACATCGAACGTATTCTGCCAGTTCTTTTATCAATCAGGATCAAATCTATAATAGCGCCCCTGCTGTTTATAATCTCGGCTATAAAAAAATTAGACTTGTCAACTATCTTTACGACTCTTATCCCTCTGTTATGCAGTAAGAACTGGTCAAGTATCTCTTTTGCCTCAAGGGGTGTCTTCACCACTCTTCTTGCTCCGTACCATCCCCATTTGCTGCTGCGCCAGTAATTTCCGTAGATGGGCTGACACTCTATCCCTTTTTTGTCTGTCTTATTCATTTCCAGTTGATTTTGTACTACAATCTTATTTCTTTTCGTTGTCTGAACAGCATTCTTATTGACTTTCTCCATTTCCTCGGCATATGAGAAACCTGGAGTTGAGATAAGCAAAATAAAGAATAAAAACATAAAAGATATTTTTATTAATCCCATAAATTTAAATAATTTCCTGACCAATAGATGAATTACGCTATTCAGATTAAAAGGGGGCCAGAGGCCCCCTTTTCTGTTACAGAAATACTGGATTCTGGCATTTATTCATTATACCTTTACCAGATATCCTACCACAACCTGTTTCGCCTTTTTTCCGCCAATGGACTCCTGTTTCATCTGCCTTCTGATGTATCTTTGTTTTGATATCAATTATCTCTTTCTGGATGGTTGCAATGCGCTCTCTGTCAGGATTTTCCTTATTGTTCTCTTTACGAAGCTCTATCTTTTTTGTTATAAGCTCATCTCTTAAGCTCAGGGTATCTTTCTGGAACTTCTTCACAGAGTCTAAATCAGCATTCTGCATCTGACAGGTTCTGTAACCACCATCAGGACGGTGTGCATAGACAGAAGAAACAAGAATCAGGACTGCTGCTGCAATCAGAAGTACTATCACCCCCTTTCTCATATTTTTTGTTCACCTCCTTTCATTTAAATACAGAATACCAAAGGATTGTGAAGGGGTATCGAAGGAATTATGAAGAAGTTGTGAAAGCCGGCAGATAGAGTGTGAATGTTGAGCCCTTTAGATATTCGCTCTCCACCTCTATTCTCCCGCCATGGGCATCAGCAAGCTCTTTCGCAATGGTCAGACCGAGACCAAGACCTCCTTCCGGAGTCTTGTAGAATCTTTCGAATACAAACGGCATATCTTCTTTTTTAATGCCGGAACCTGTGTCTGAAACAGCGACATATCCTTCTGTGTCTTTTATGCCGGCCCTGATTATAACTGTTCCGTCTGCATCTGTTGCCTTAAGTGCGTTACTGAGCAGATTGATTATGATCTGGCTGACTTTTTCAGGGTCGGCATAAAGCGTCATCTTATCTTCACATTCAAGCTTCAATGCCACTCCTTTATCAATAAACAATTTATCAAATCTCCCTTTAATGTTAGAGAGAAATGGTTTGAGAAGTATCTGCTGTTTTCTGAGTTCCAGGACACTTAATTCAGCCTTTGAAAGTTCCTCAATGCCTTCAATTATATGCTTCAGTCTGCCTGTCTCTTCATGCAATGATACAAGCCTTTCTCTGTCAACCTTAATCAGTCCGTCAAGCATCCCTTCAATCTCTCCCTGCATTGCGCTCAGGGGTGTCCTCAGTTCATGGGCAATATTGGATGTTAATTTTCTTCTCAGCGCTTCCTGTATTTCGAGGTTGCCTGCCATCATGTTGAATGTCCTTGCAAGGTTGCTGATTTCATCATTGCCGGATATGGAAACCCTGCTTTTGATGTTCCCCTGACTGATATGCTCTGCAGCAGCGGTGAGCTTTTTTATCGGATCTGTCATTTTCTTTGAAAAGATGAGGCTCAATATGACAGACAGCCCGCCCAGGATAAAAAGCAATAACAGCAGAAATCTGTTTGACCTCATCATAAAGGTAATTTCCTTGACCTCGCCTCCATCAGATATAACGGACCTTATCTCAAGTGAACCGATATCCTTTCCACCAAGAAACATGGGGTAGTTTGTAAATGAGTCATTTGAAAGTTTTTTCTCTTCAGACGAAAAACCTGATATGGCTGTTATTCTTCTTTTCATCAACGGGGGGAGCAACTCCACTGCTTTGTTCGTACTCATCACTTCATTGTCATTCAGATCACGTATTGACAGCTCGTATCCAAGCAGCAGTGCCCATATGGCATTTTCTCTCAGTGCATCGGAATTCCATCCCGAATATTTTTCATATGAACCCTCTATCGATGCCATAACACGGTAAACCCTGTCCTCTCTTTCTCCTTCAAGGTATTCCTCAAAATCTTTTATTATCAGTTCCCGGAGGGATAAAGCTGCTGAGAGAGAAATGAGTGATATGAAAAGGAGAATGATGAGAAACTTGCCCCAGAGACTTTTAATCATCCTTTTTGCCGCTGAATTTATATCCAACGCCATAGACGGTAGTGATGAATAAAGGACTTCTCGGATCGTCTTCTATCTTCTGCCGGATATTTTTTATATGGGCGTCTATGCTTCTTTCATACCCTTCAAATTGATAGCCGAGAGCGCCGTCTACAAGCTCTCCGCGTGTAAAAACTCTTCCCGGCGATCCTGCAAGAACAGAGAGTATCTTAAACTCGGTAGGAGTCAGCGTCAGTAGAAGATCTTTGTTTCTCACCTCATAACTTCTCGAATCAATAGATAATTTTCCTTTATTGAAACTTATCGGGCCTTTATCGGAAATATCCAGCTTTTGTGACCTTTTCATCACAGCTTTTACCCTTGCCATCAGTTCCCTCGGACTGAAAGGTTTCACGACATAGTCGTCAGCCCCCAGCGCAAATCCTGCAACCCGCTCTTCTTCAGAGGATTTTGCTGTGAGCATGATTACCGGAAAATCTCCTATCTCTTTCAGTTCCTGGCAGATCTCCTCACCGCTCATGTCAGGCAGCATGAGGTCAAGTATTACAAGAGAAAGTGGTTCCTTTATAGCTATATCCAACGCTTCTTTGCCCTTCTCTGCAGTGAATACCCTGAACCCCTCCCCTTCAAGATATACCTTTACGACCTTTGCGATCTTGCGATCATCTTCCACTACAAGTATTGTTTTCATCATATCTTAAATATTACCATATACTCATAACAGGGAAGCGCCATTTGTTATTATTCCGGCGAGCAATTGAGTTACTAATGAGTTCATAAGTAAGGACACCTTTAAACACCCTCCCCTTTATCCCCTCCCCTCAAGAGAGGGGCGATTCTTAAGTCCCCTCTCCCTTGAGCAACTGTGATTTTTGTCAAGGGATTGGTGGTGTTGGGCAAGTTGAATAATCAGCTTGCCACGGGATTCGATTT
>VGWX01000160.1 GCA_016873615.1 Nitrospira sp.
CCCATACTTAAAATTGGCATCGGGGCTTGTCTTGTCCTCCCTGCTCCCTTTCTCAGCGTCTCTTTTCCGAAAATCGAAAAAACCGAAATCACCGGCCGGATAACCTTGCGGAGATTTAAAGATACATCATCGACAAAGCTCGAACTCGATACAGTCTTGTGGGCACTCGGAGAACAGAGAAAACGATCAAAGGGAAGACTGAATCTCTATACCGATTCGCAGTGCATTTCGGGTCTTCTGAAGAGAAAACCCGGGCTACTGGGCAGAAACTTCCTTTCCCGGAAGACAAATCTCCCGCTGAGAAACGCCCCTCTATATCAGAGATTTTATGCATTCCACGACGAATTTGATTTTAAGATAATTCAAGTGGATGGCCATTCCAAAACCCGTATCCGTGACACCGCTCACCGGATCTTCTCAATCGTAGACCGGGAAGCACGAAGAGCCTTAAAGCTCTGGATAAAAGAGTTGAGAGAAAATCGTCTGGATACCAAGAATACAACAAGGGGTGGAGAATGGTGCGTCTATGTGCTGAATTGCCGGAACGGTTCTCTCTATACCGGCATAACCAATGATCTCGCACAGAGGCTGAAGCAGCATGAGCGGGGAAAGGGCAGCAAATATGTGAGGTCCTGGAGGCCAGTTGAACTGGTCAAGACAATATCCTGCAAAGATTCCGGAGAAGCAAGAAGGCTTGAGTACGCTCTCAAGAGGCTGACGAGGAAAGAAAAAATAGTAGCCCTTGACCTCGGAATTGACACGGAACATTAAAAAGCTGCAGACTCTTTCCTTGCCGTTTCAGTAGCATTCTGTATTACTTTTCGTTCCTTGCACCTGCAAGTGTGCATGAGGAGCGCTCGAAATAAACCGATGATTTCCATTCGAATTGTTGGTTTTCTGAGTTAGGGTTTATTCTGCGTCAAATATGTAGACCTGAACCTTCTTGGTTTAGCTGTATCTATATCCGTAGGAATCCCCATATTGAAAGTAAAATCAGCAGCACTATCGATGCTCCTAAAAAGATATAACGGGTATAATAATGCCTTTTTAGATCGCATAAGCTCAAGAAGAACATAAAAATTGGTACTCCAAAACTCTTGCTATGAGTAGCTTCCCAGTAAAATCCATTGACAACCAACCTTGAAAAGAATAATCTTTAAACGAATAGAGATATGCCTATGGCCGATATCAAAAAAGCAAGGAAACTTTTCAAGGAATCCGGACTGGCTTTCCCAAAGATTCCGAAGGAACTCGCTCAACGCTTAAAGCAGCAGCGTGAATGGCTCTTCTCCACACGTAAGATCAATATTCCCCCATATAACCTTGACTATTATATCCATGAACTTGATATCCGTGATGTAAAAGATTATGCCATCGTTGCACATTCAGGTCACGGCGTAAACTCATATGCGATACAGTACTACCTTCTGTATGGTGACTTACGGATGTTACTTCATCTGGGTTGGGGCGGTGTGTATATGGATGCCAAGGAGACTACGGCAAAAATATGCCAATGTTTTTCCCTGGCAGATGAAATCATTGCTGCACTTAAAAACAGAGAAAGGTTCAAAGCGGGTGATCGGATAACAATAGTGGGATCAGACTTTTATGGAAGCTATTGGTCGGTTTCAAGGAGAAACCGTCAAATTAAAAAAATACATTATAAAACTCCGGAGGCAATGCTCGCGAAAGCACTAAATTGGTTGGGCGCTCCAGGATAAGACTGAAGAAGGGAGGCAAGATGCCAATAATCAAGAATGCAGGTTATATGTGGCATAGAAAATATGTCGATTGGCAAAGTGGAAATGAATTAATAGGTTTCCCTGTGGAAAAAGCGGACAAGTGTGTGAATTTTGCAAACCAAGCAGGCATATATGCACTCTACGATAAAGACTTCAGATGTGTATATGTTGGGCAGGCAGGTCGGGGAGAACTAAAAGGACTATATCATAGGTTGAAAGACCATGCGATTACAGACTATCTTTTTTGTAGATGGGAACGATTTTCATGGTATGGTTTCTACTCTGAAAAATGCCTTGAAGAAAATAGCTATGATAAAGAATATAAAGTTAATACAGAGGTAAATGTAGTCTTGGATTTAGTTGAATCACTAATTATAAGAGTTAATCCGCCGAATATGAATGTGGCCATGGGAAGTCTACCTGGTATTAAATGGTTTTATCAAGAAGCTGAATTTGAAGAGCAAGCATTTGAATATGAACAGTTGAAAAAAAAGTTCGAATCTATGAAAAAGAAATAAAAAGGAGCATATGAAATGCAAACACACATTCAAGTGGTCACGACGAGCAGTAAGAGCTTGCAAAAATAGTTAATGATTCCAATCTTGGAGATTATTTTGTGGTCATCGAAAAGCAGTAGCCGGGATGTGCTCTTGGATGGGCAATGCTCAGCAGTATAGACAGCGGCGGAGTCCTCAAAAGGAGATGACCATCATGAAAAAAGAGCATAAGCAACTTGTTAATGGTGCGATTTCAATCAGACCTGCTGACCCAAAAGACAAATCAAGAATATTGTCAGTTATCGGGAGTTATAGGGTTAAATGGGACAGAGATATTGCAAAACGATATTACGATGATTACTTCTTATCCTCGGTTAATTTGAAGGATGATAAAATTTATGTCGCTGTTTTGGACAACAAAATAATAGGCGTAACAGGGTATTCAATTGATAGATATGAGGCAAGAAATTATTGGTTAGGCTGGTTTTATATTCATAAGCAATATTCGCAAAAGGGTTATGGGACTCAGCTCCTTAATTTTATTATCGGCAAATTGAGCAAAAAAAGAATAAAAAGATTATTTGTCAATACCAGTTCACATCCTTTTTACAGAGCAGCACTTGATTTATATCTGAAAAACGGTTTTCGCATTGATGCTGTTATCAAGGATTATTATTGGAATGGGGAAGATCAGATAATATTGAGCAAACAATTGTAATTTTAGGCGTGACACGATTCAGTCATTCTAACACCTGCAAGTAAATATTTTCCATCTCTTGAAATTATTGGTTGTTACTGCTACAAATATGACAATTATATATCTCTGAAAAAAAAAGAGGTAACATCGCGATTGAAGGCGAAGCCCCTGGGCGCGGAATTGATTAACATGCAAAAAAGATAAATAATGCAGCTGGAGGACTATTGATAAAAGCACATGAATATATACTGTCAAAGCAAATAATGTGGGCATTGAATCAAGGGATAGCGCTTATCGGTAGTAAGGGGCAACGCGGCAGACAAACGTATGCGCCTACACTCAAACAAAATCTCTTTGAGCCATTGGAGTCAGAAGTCAGGAAGAGTTTTGAACGTGGCGATGGTAATGAAATCAACGGTAATCCAGATAGCCCCGCAAAGATGCAGGCAGTGCATTCATCTTCCGCTATGG
>VGWX01000161.1 GCA_016873615.1 Nitrospira sp.
GATTAAATCCGGATCGTATTCCGGCACCTTCTGCAGGGCTTCTTCTCCATTATAGGCTTCTGCTGTATCATATCCCTCAGCATGAAACCTTTTTGTCAGAAGCTCTACGGTGTCAACAGCATCATCTACGATCAATATCTTACTCTTCTTTTCCACCTATGACGCTCTCCCATTTGCCTCTGAGATAAGACCTTACCTGTTCAGGAAATTCACGGACATTGATAGGCTTTGATATATATCCCTCAAACCCTGCAACAATAACCTTTTCGCGGTCGCCCTTCATTGCGTGGGCAGTAAAAGCAATTATAGGAATTTCCTTAAACTCCTCCATACCCTTCAGTCTTCTCGCAACTTCATAACCATCAAGTTTGGGTAGTGAGATATCCAACAATATCAGGTCCGGCATTTCGGCAACCGCCTTTTCCAGGGCCTCCTCTCCGTCAGCAGCTTGGATCATCTCATAGCCCTTGTTCCTGAGCACCTTCAAAACAAGTTCCCGGTTATCCTCATTATCTTCAACTATCAATATCTTTCTTGGCATATCCTGCTTTCACCTTTATTTTTCTATATTATTACTATCTTGCTTTACAAGCAATTCCTTTTTCAAAGGAAGCGTAAAATAGAATTTACTCCCTTCTCCATATATGCTCTCCACCCATATTTTGCCCTTGTGTAATTCTACCATTCCTTTAACAATGCTGAGGCCGAGGCCGGCGCCTTCGTACTGTCGAACCAAAGTAAAGTCTATTTGCACAAACTTTTCAAAAATCTTATTTAGATCATCCTTCCTGATCCCTATACCTGTATCCTCTACGCATATTTCTGCAAAAACAGGCAACTCTCCGGGTTTAATGCCATGTTCGGATGGTTTAGCATATATGGTTATCCCCCCTTTATTAGTGAATTTCACTGCATTTGACAAAAGGTTAATCAAAATTTGTCTTATCCTGCCTTCATCGCCATAGACAGGGGGCAGATTCTTATCTATGTCAATAGCAAGTGAGAGCCCCTTTTGCGCTGTCATAGGATTAAAGGTTGGGGCGACAGAATCAATCAGCCATTTTAAGTCAATCTCTTTTATTTCCAATTCTATCTTCCCGGACTCTATCTTGGATACATCAAGGGTTGCATTTATCAGCTGCAGGAGATGTCCCGCGTTAACCTTCACCTTTTTCAGGCTCTTTTCCTGCTCTTCGTTAATGTGTCCATCAACCCTGTCCAGCAATAGTTCTGTATAGCCGATTATGGCATTCATCGGGGTGCGTAGCTCATGAGAAACGTTGGCTAAAAAAGCGGATTTCAGTTTATCCAGTTCCCTTAGTTCCATTTTATCTCTTTCCAGTTGCTCTATCAGTATTGTCCTTTCTTCAACGCTGGTCTCTAACTTCTTTTTATCTTCGGATATTTTCAGGTAAACCTGGTATATCCATATAAAAAAAAGTGTCAAAGCAGCAACGAGAAAACGGATAGATGTATTCATGCTTCCGCCAATTGCATCAAGATAAAGACTTTCCCAAATCTGTTGATTTCCTGTTGGTATAAGGATGTTCTTCAAAATATGGCCTAAGGATCTGGTGATGGAAAACATAAGATATGTCGATGAAAGCCATACCATATAATGCCAGAGGGGATTTTCCCTGTCTTTTCTGTAAAGCTTAACACTGGTATTAAGACTCAGCGCTGACAGTACAATAAATACAACATTGCCTGTTATCTCTGTAATTAATATCGGAAGTAACGGCAAAAGAGCGGCAGCTGAAACCGGGGATGATTTTTCTTCTTCCTTTAAATGCTCTCTCAGTCCCATGTAAAAGAAGAGCATCGCTAAATTCAGCAAAATAAAATCAAATCTTCCCAGGTAAGAAACATACTCAAGACCCTCAATTTCTATTTTCCTTTTAAAATACAGCCATCCTGCTGTTTCCCCAACTGCCTGAGAGGGCGACCAGGCTTCTACAAAACGACTGATGAGTATATTAAGGTCCCATATAATAAAAAATATCACTGCAAGAAAAAGGTATCTCCATCCTCTTTCTTTATGTAACCGATTATGGACAATGACCCATAAAAAAATTATGAGCGCAATGAAATAAAATATGCATCCTATCTGATGAGTATAGATTGCCGGATAATCATGGGGCACATATCCCCACGCATTGAAAGGAAACAAAATGAAAAAAATGAGAAGTGATAAAAATTTCATGGAGTTTTCACTAAACTTTGCTCACCTTTTTCACGGTATCCTTCAGCTCTTTTATGAGATCCTCTTTGGTAAGAACTACCTTATTTAATATCCCTTGTATCCTGCCGTTCAGGTCATCTATCTCCTTTTCAGTTAAATCTTTCTCTGTTAGAACAATTAACGGAATATCCTTGACCCCTTTTTCAGTATTGATATATTCAATAACATCAAAACCTGTCTCCGGCATTGTCAGATTTAATACGATAAGGTCTGGCTTGAAATCCTGTATTGATTTTATTGCATCCTCACTATTATATGCTGTTGTTACCTGATATCCTGCTTCTTCCAGGACATTTCCAATTGATCTTACTGTATTTGGATCATTGTCAACTATTAATACACGCTTTATCTTCGCTGTCTTTTCTAAGGTCTTCAATTTTTTTAAGAGAACGTTCTTTTCAACAGGTTTTATAATATACTCTGCTGCGCCAAGGCTGAAGCCCAATCTCTGGTCATCCACGATTGAGAGAACAATTACCGGGATATCCTGTGTTTCAGGATCGCCTTTTAACTCCCGCAGCACCTGCCATCCATCCTTTCTTGGCATCATGATATCTAAGGTAATAGCCATAGGTTTTATCTCCTTTACCTTTTTCACTGCTTCTTCGCCACTGAGAAGCCCTATCACCTTATAATCTTCACCCAGATATTTCCTTATGATATCAATAGCCTCTGGATTATCATCGATAGCCAGTATGGTCTTTTTTGTAACAGCTCCTGTTTTTAAATCAGCAGATATATAGTCCTCTTCTTCTATTTTGGTTGCAATGCTTTTAATAAGTTCACATGCTTTACAGAAATCCACCTTTTCCGGATATGCAGCTATTTTCATGCCGGTGCAATGAGTTCCCATGATCAGCCAGCATCTTCCTTCCTGGCTCCTATATGCAGGACAGCTTGGCTGTCCACAGCGGATATATTCCCAGCACCGTATTGGTTTGCCTCCATATTCAATTTCCTTTAAGAAATCATCAACAGGTTTTTCAAAATAATCGGCCAGGGCTTCTGCTATTCTTGTGTCGATTATAGGTTCTGCAGGCTTTTCGAGTATTTCTTTCTTTAAAGGCAATGTAAAACAGAATTTGCTGCCTTCTCCAAATTTACTTGTCACCCAAATCATACCCTTATGCAGAGATACCAGCCCCCTG
>VGWX01000162.1 GCA_016873615.1 Nitrospira sp.
TACTACAGAGATTGTGAAAAAGACGGTGAAACCGGTGGTTGTGAAGAAAGAAATAAATACAGAATTATTAGGTTTATGAAAAGAGAGCAAGTTACAAACTTACTGCTGCAAAGGTCATTCTGGCTCGTCCAGAATCATTCTGTAATAACAGCTCAACTTCCCTATAATGCTAAAGAGCATAAAAAAGATTCCCGACAAGCGGGAATGACAATAAAAACTCTTAGGTAAAAACATTGGTATGAAACGTTTGAAATGGCAGATTCTCTTTGGAATATCTCTGATTACGTTATCAGCTTTCGTTTATTTCATCCAGATACAAATCTTCGAAACTCCCCGAAATACGTTCTTCCACATCTTCCAGGACCTTGCATTTATCCCTATTTCGGTCTTGATGGTAACCCTGATCATTGATCAGGTATTGAGGATAAGGGAGAAACGTGTATTGCTGAAAAAAATGAATATGGTCATAGGCGCTTTTTTTAGTGAGGTTGGGACAGATCTGCTGAAACTATTCGCTCATTTCGACCTGCACTATGAAGCGCTGAGCAGAAACCTCATCATCTCCGACAAGTGGTCTGAACAGGATTTCTCCAGGATCAAAAAACAGCTTAATGGATTTGATTACAAGCTTGACAGCAGTAAAGGTGATTTGGAGGTTTTGAAAAGTTTCCTCAAGGGTAAAAGGAATTTTCTGCTTGGCCTGCTGGAAAATCCGAATCTGCTCGAACATGAATCCTTTACAAATCTTCTCTGGGCTGTATTTCATCTGACCGAGGAATTGAACTGCAGGGCAGATACCAGAGGATTGCCTGTTACGGATTATAAACACCTTTCCGGTGATATCAGAAGAGCCTATGTGATTCTGATTTCTGAATGGTTATCGTATATGAAGCATCTAAAGATTGATTATCCATATCTCTTTTCCCTTTCTGTGAGAACAAATCCTTTTGATCCGAATGCATTGCCGGAAGTGAAATAGGATTATGGGATATCAGGAAACTGCTTTCATTATAAGAAAGCTGATAAGAAACGCTAAAGATGGCGCTAAAACCCAATTGGCTGCTATCTTTTTGATCAGATCGAGCTTTACCGTTTTCATCCCTTTTGACATCCCCACACCGCTTATTCCGCCGATTATGCAATAGGTAGTTGAAATCGGCATTCCGAGAAAGGTGAAAAACATTACGCACAGACCTGCCCCGAACTGGGCTGCAAACCCCGAATATGGATCCAGGGCAGTTATTCCCTTGCCTATTGTCTCTATGACACGGTGGCTCAGAATAACCGCCCCGAGAAATACGAAAAGAGAGCCTATGAGAGAAGCGCGCAGTTGTTCCATCAATCCTGAATGAATCACCGGGCCTAAAATGGTAGCAAGTTCATTCGCACCGGTATTATAGGCTATTAAAATACCGCTGAAGAGTAACAGAGACCTTAAAATTCTTTCGATGCGGAAAATGGAGAGTTTTGAAATGGTCTTTTCCATTGCTCTGTATAAGAACAGGGCGGAGAAAAAAGCAACCACCGGAGAGATGATCCACGAAACTATAATCTCCAGGATCGCTGTAAAATTTACTGCTGCTCCGGAAGCAACCCCGGACCCGACCAGGCTCCCGATTATTACCTGATGCGTTGAAAGAGGCAATTTCTTCCAGTTGGATATAATGATCAAAACAGCAGCCACCGAAAGAGATATGCCTATGATGGAAAGATTTACCTCAACGAGGTCCTTCCCAACGGTCTTCATAACCTTTTGCCCCTGCACCAGTATTCCGATAAGGACAAAGCAGCCGAACAGAAGCAATGCCCTTCGTAATTTTATTACTCCGCATCCTATGCATATTCCAAGGGCGTTCGAGGTATCATTTGAACCTATGCCAAAGGCTATAAGAAGACAGGCTGCAACTGGGACGAGTTCCGTCATTGAGCGGAATAATCATTTGGAGATATCATGATGTCATCTCATGCTTAAATTGATTATATGAAGATAGTCGCTGGCGTCTTCAATAACATCACTTATATGGGTGAGATATGATATAGAATCCGAGAGTGTTCTGCCCTCCCAGAAGTTTTTTACCTCTTTGTTTCTCAATTTTCCGATCAGATCGAATTTCATGTCATCAACCTTTTTCTCATAGATCCTGATAGCCAGAGTTTTCTCTCTTAAATCCCCCTTATTAAATAAGGCGTCAAAAGCAATGATGAGCATATCGCACATCTGCTGGTTGATATCAGCAATTTGAATGCAGTCTTCCCTTATATCTTCGTCCATCGGCTCCAGATTTTCGAACTCATACGCAGTATCTTTCAGCACGTCAAATGCTTCATCCACTATTTCAACAAACCGGCAGATATTCGTCCGGAGATAAGGTAAGAAGGCGCCTTCATAGATCATTGAGATTATCTCTCTTCTTACGCTGTCGCCTTCCCGCTCGAGATCAGCAACACAATGCATCTGATCCTTATCCCATTCCTGCAAGCCCTTTTTAAAACATTCTGACGCGGAATAGAGGATTTGCATATGCTTCTTTATGCTGTCAATAACCTTTTGCTCTATGTTACCGCCAAATACCTTTTTAAGCACCGTGTCCCTCTCTTGCCCTTTTTATCAACGCAGCAGACATAAAATCCAACAGTGAAATAATACCGAGAATCTCCTTCCCTTCACTGATAAAAACCCTGGTAATGTTGAACTTGGTCATTAAATTGATTGCATGCTCAACATCCATGCCTTTATCAACACATACCAGGGGCTTTGACATAATTTCAGCGACTTTCGTTTTATTCAGGTCAAGATTCTTTCCAAGAGCTTTGTAGACAATGTCTCTTACCGTAATAACACCATAGACGTCATGTTCGTCTTTTGGTTTTACCAATAAGGAACGTATCCGTTTGTCGATCATTCTTTCTATAGCATCATAGATAGAAGCATCAGCGCTGATAATTTCCAATTTTTTTGTCATTATCTCATCTACCTTCATGGTTTCCCCCTTTAGAGATTTTTCCGGCACATCAGAAACAATCTAACTAATTGAAATAGTATGGGAAATTTGTACCATTGTCAATGAAAATCTGCCGAGAAATATCAAGTTTATATAGAAATTATTATCAAAAGTTTGATAGAGTAAAACATTAAGTTTTTTAGGAGGTTTTATGCGTTTACTGTCAATTCTGTCTGTTTTATTCTTTATGCTCTCCTCTTCTTTTGCATATGGAGAGGTGAAGCAGAAAAACTTTACAAAAGAGGAGATCAAAAAGATGGCTGAAACAAAGGCTGTAATCGAAACAAAATTCGGGAACATTGAACTCAAATTCTTTCCTGAAGTCGCGCCGAATCATGTGAACAATTTTATCGAACTTGCAAAGAAAGGA
>VGWX01000163.1 GCA_016873615.1 Nitrospira sp.
CTTCTTTTTCTTTCTACAGATGTGCAACTGTCCTCTGGTAAATTATACCGAAGGGATGTTAGTTTAACACCCGCTGTTCTAAAAAAGGGCACATATTTGTGGTATTCAGGTGCTAATGGCATTTTTCTGGAGTCTAAAGAGGGCCATTTTTTAATTGCAGCCGACAATCGCCTTGACGGAGAATTACGAAAGCCTTTCATCGAAGGCCCGTCTCTCGATGAATCGGGCCGCTGTACTTTGACCTTGTCTAGTAGTAATGAGTATCGCAGTATAAGGTGCAAAGTTGCTGGCACGGTTTCTTTTAGAGCAATAATGGAAGTAGCAAAAGACAAGGAAGGCTTTGTAATTAATACTCCAACAAATGTCTTATTTTTCAAGTAGGGAATAGGTCAGGACTAATAAGAAATTACTAAGCCAGCGTACAACAAAGGCATCGAGAGGGCCGCGGGAACAGCCGTCTTTCTTTTTCATTCTTGCCTTTGTGCTCCCGCGCCCCTCATGCTCGGCGTTGTTCGTAATAAATTGAAAATCAATGTCGTTTTATTTCCATGCGGTATTACCAGCGTTATCTGATTATTGCGGGTAGGACACTTAGTTCTTTAAAAGGAGGATTTCGATGAAAAAATCTATCAACTTTTTGACCACCGTTATTTTTCTGTCCTTAGTTTTCTCGTGCGTTGTTTTCTTGAGTAGTTTCGAAGAAGCAATTTGTAGTGATGTCAGGTCAATCCCAGAAAATTACAAAGGGGACTTTGATAAAAGAACATATTCACAAATGCCAGCGTCCGATAGCTCACGAATAGTTAATGACACAATACAGAATGCTAAGCTGCCTACAATGGCAACGACAAAGTGGAAAATGCCAGAAAGTTCAATAAATGCGCAGGGCGTGAAAATTAATGACAATGGATGGGTAATTTATGCACCGGCCAGATCGGAAAAAGGTAGCATCAACTATGTGAATGCCAGCATACTTGAGGACAGTTTATTAACACTGTTAGCTCCCGATTTAAAAAAGCCAACTTCTGGGAATGAGTTTGTCGGTCATTTCGTACTCAACGGCATTCTAATCTCTAATGTCGATTTGAAAATTATCACTCATCAATTATTTAAGGAATCGTCAAAGGTCTCTGATAATGTTTTGGAGAAAGGATACTATACGTGGTCAATAAGTAATCCTGGCGTTGTTTGGTTACAAGGCAATAATAAAAAGAATTGGTTTTTAGTCTTGGAAGATCCTCTGAAGGATTTTAGTACGTCAAGGAAAGAATTAATTCTAAAGGATGAAATGCCACTTTTTGAAATGCGTTTATCTCCTTTGCCTGGTGGCAACGCCGGTATTCTTATGGAAGTGCCAGGTAAGGATATAATCTTTAAATAGCGAGCATGCTTTTATCGAAGTGACATTGCCAATTTAAACAACAAAAGAATTAACATTAAAAAAGGATACCGCGTACAACAATGGCATCGAGCCGACAGTGAATAGCCTCTGTGGTTTATTCAAAGGTGATTGCCACTGCGGCTCATTTACGGCGTTAGCAGCTTGATAAAGGAGATCAAATGACCTACACGGACAGAATATTTCCAACCAACAAGGGTTTGACAACTTACCTGGATGAGCTTCTGAATAAGAACTATCAGATTCCTACCTTCCAGCGAGAAGTCGTGTGGGAAAAGGAAAACGTAAAAAAGCTGTGGGATAGCATATACAAATTCTATCCGTTGGGCAGCATCTTGATTTGGAAAACCGATCTGAAGTTGCAAAACCATAGACAAGTTGGGGGGCATCAGATCACTGACCCGAACTTCAATAGAACTGAATATCAATACATTCTTGATGGTCAACAAAGGACTACCTCCTTGCTCACCTCATTGTACGGTGGCAGCATAGAAAACAGGCCAGGATTTGATCCAACCGTTTATGTCGATTTGACAGTCCAAAGCGATAATGAAACCGACGATGAAAGCTATAGAAGCCGGTTCCTGTTTTGGGACGAAATCGACGATAGAAATGGTGAAATACGGCAGAATGTTCCGAAGAAGAAGAGATACGATGCTGGTCTAATTGTGAAATTAATATATATCAAGAACGGCTTTGGAGCCGTTGAAAGAAATCTGGTAGAAAGTCCGAACGGTGATTACAAAGACTATGACAATCCAGCCCGCCAAGAACTCAGAAGATTAAAGGAAATTCTCGATAATTACCGCATCTCTTTTATTGAAGTGAAGGGTATTCAGGTCGCCGAAGTTTGCCAGATTTTTGAGCGTATCAACCAAGCAGGTAAGCCACTCAATATTTTTGATATAGTTGTGGCTAAGACGTTCAAACCCATGACCGAAGAGGATGCCGGTTTCTACCTGCGTGACTTGATTGACAATTTCCGAGCAACCAACCGTAGCGAATTCTTAAACATAGGCGATTTGGATTATCTGCAAACACTTGCTGTCCTGATAAGCCGGTACGTGGATGGTTCAGGAGTACGCAACATAACTGACCGGTATTTAAATGAAATAAAGACAGAACACATATTGTCGGTTTGGGAAGAAGCAAAGAAAGCATTTCTTAGAACCTTCGATTTCTTTGAGAATCATCTCCATCTCAAGACTCCATACCTAATACCTTTTCGGTATTTTTATTTTGCTGTTGCGAACTATTTCTTTAAGAATGATGCTCCTAACTACGATTTTCTAAAGCAGTATTTCTGGTACTACAGCTTTCATAATGATGACCTGCTGAGCAACACCACCCATCTATTTCAGCACATAGACATTTTAGACAAGGAAAAGCAAAAACAGCCGTATCAATTCGGGCGATTTTTATTAGACAAAGAAAAACTCCGTTCCTCTTCATATAGTTCAAAAGGACGTCTCAGTCGTGCAATTCTCTCCCTTTATGCGAGTAAGCAACCAAAAGACTGGGAGCACTGTGATAGAGAAGTCCTAGTGCAGAATTACTTTTTCTCGACGGATAATCCTAACTTGCATCATGTCTTTCCTACCAATTCTGAGTATGTCTTGAATAACAAGCACAATAACCAGATCGACAGCAACAGCTTAATGAATATAGTCTACATAACACAAATCACGAACCTGAATATTACGAACCGTCACCCGCTAGAATACATAAGGGAATATGATAAGCCGGAATTTGAATCCATAATGCCAACCCACCTATTACCGAAAGAAATCCTGGGGTGGGCGAGGGCCAATGATATGCCGCCCAATGCACTTGATGTATTTATCGAAAAACGTGTAGATGCAATGATTGAAGACCTGAAAAACAAATTACATGGGCTGACATTCGATGTTGTTGATACAAAGCAATCATCAGGTCAAGGACTATAAGGCTGCTA
>VGWX01000164.1 GCA_016873615.1 Nitrospira sp.
AAAACTGTTCTGTCATTCCGGGGGGGTCAGTATAACTGTCAACAATCTTGTAATCCATGGTTGAAAGGCCGGTTGTTGCAGGATACCCTATCCATGTTATTTGAACAGGAGCAGGTTTGCGGGCAAATAAAATCATACGATTATTGGCTGTATGCCCTGCAAGATCAACAAGTATATCCATTCTATCATTTTGTATCATTTCTGCAGCCTTTTCATCCGGTATGCCGGTGATATTACGCCAGTGATCAGCATATCCCTGGAGGCGTCGTGTTACCTTATCTTCCGCAGAGACAAGAGAATAACAGAATACCTCGAATTGTTTCTTATTCTGAGAGGCAAACACCGGTTCAATAAAATATGCAACTGAATGTTGCCTGAAATCAGGGGATACATAGCCAATTCTGAGTTTTCGGTGTAAGGACTTCTCATTGCTATGGGCAACAATGGAAGCATATAGGGTGGGTTCAAAGTGTTGTGCAAATTTGATATGTTCGGAAAAAATATCATTAGTAGTGTAACGTGAATTATAGTTCATATATAAAAGAAAATTACTATAGGCAGTTAAGAAATCGGGTTTTATTTGCAAAGCACGTTTTGAATATAATTCAGCTTCATCCAGTTGTCCTTTGTCATAAAAGGAGATACTAAGATTATTATAGGCTCCGGCAGAATGGGGATTCAGTTCCAAGACTTTTTTATAACAGGCTATAGATTCATCAATTTGTCCCTTATTTCTAAAAATAATTCCTAGATTATTGTAAGAATCAACATAATTCGGGTTATGTAGTATTGCTTTACGGTAATAAGATATCGCTTGATCGAGTTGTCCTTTATTTTTGAAAATATTTCCTAAATGATAGTATGGTTCAGCAAAATTTGGATTGAGCTTTATAGAATTTTCGAGATAAATTTTAGATTTTTCTATTTCCCCTTTATTTTGAAAGGCAATACCAAGGTTAATATATGTTCCGGCATCATTTGGATTTAATTGTACTGCTTTTTGGTAGCAAGATATAGCTTCATCAAGTAAGCATTGAGACTGGAAGATATTGCCCAAATTTATATAAGCATCTATGAATTGAGGATTCAGTTCTATAACATTTTGATAACAATCAACAGCTTTATTCAATTCCCCTTTTTTTGTATAAGCTCCTCCAAGATTGTAAAATCCTTCAAAACTGTTTGGATCTAATTCGAGAGCTGCCTTCAGATATTTTATCGCAGCATCGTAATTATGGAGTTGTTGATGCACTGCCCCGAGCAAATGAAGGATGGTAATATGCTGAGGATTTATTTCTAATATATCTTCACAAACGGAAACTGCCTGTTGTAAATTTCCAGATTTATAATACTCAAGCACTGAACGAATTGCTTTATGGATGTTCATTGTTTATGATCGCTATGATTTCAAGGAAATCATGAATTTAATTGTTTTGCCTAAGTAGTTCTGTTAAACCGAAATTTTCAACCCTGTAAGTATTAAATAGCATCTGCGTATATTTATGTAGATTTACACCACTTCTCCCACATTGTGCGATAACAGTTCTCAAGGTTCATGATAAAACGGGTTTTATTCATTAGAGGTGAATATGCCATCATATCCCGCAATCTTTCCCTGAGAGATTGCAATCTGTTTAAATCTCTTGCCAGATCAACAGCTATCTTTACATACTCATCAGGTGTTCCGGCAACAAGCTCAGGGAGACCGATATTTGAGAGGAGGCTCATCCCGACACGGGATGCATGGGTATTTCCGGAAAGGGTTATGACAGGCACTCCCATCCACAGAGCTTCGCATGTTGTGGTTGTTCCGTTATAGGGAAATGTGTCAAGTCCGATATCGATGCGGTTATATGTCTCAAGATGGCTTCTTATCGATAGTTCCCATGAGAGGAGTTCTATGCGATCAGCTGTAATACCCTTTTGTATAAACATGTCGATTATATAGTCAGTAATCATTTCGTCAGAGATGCCCTTTGACTTTATGATCATACGCGACCCCGGAATTGCTTTCAATATATCTGTCCAGAAAGCAATAATTTCCGGTGTTACTTTTGCAAAGTTGTTAAATGAACCGAAGGTGATATGACCTGCTGAGAGTGCAGGCAAATGAACAATTTCAGGGCTATCTTTGTCCGGGAGATAACACAGAAACCCCTCCGGCATCCTTACCAGCTCTTCACTATAAAACTGTTCGGTCATCCCGGGAGGATCTGTGTAATGATCGACAATCTTGTAATCCATAATTGCAATGCCTGTTGTGGCAGGATATCCTAACCATGTCACCTGAATGGGCGCAGGTTTATGGGCAAAGAGTAAGATGTGATTTTGAGATGTATGCCCTGCAAGGTCAATGAGGATATCAATCTCGTCCTTATTTATCAATTCGGCGGCCTGTTTATCAGACATTCCGGCTATGGTTTGCCATTGATCAATATGATTTTGAATGCGTCTTGTCACATCGTCCTGAATGGGAACAGTTGCATAGCAGAATAGTTCAAACTGTTCCCTGTTGTGTGTTTCAAGTACAGGCACAATAAAATAGGAAACTGAATGTTGCCTGAAATCGGGCGAAACATAGCCGATTTTCAGCCGACTGTTCCGTCTCCGTTTATCGATATAGGAAAAGGTGGATGTTATGGGCTCTGCAAATATCCTTGCAAAGTTAAGGTGTTCTGAGAAAATAGATTTTGCATCAAAACGTGAATTATAATTCATCAGGAAGAGGAGATTGCTATATGGGACCGGAAAATTCGGATCTGTTTCTATAACACGCCTGAAGCACATCTCCGCATCATTTAGTTGTCCGATATCCTTCAGTAAATTACCAAGATTGTTCAATGCTTCTATGGATCGGGGATTTATCTGTAAGAGCTGCTTATAACACTCTATAGCCTTTTCAAAGTTGCCCTGCATCTGGAATATAAAACCTTTGTTAAGCAGAGCATCTGTATGATGAGGATTAATTGCAAGGGCATGATTGTAACTTTCTATCGCTTTATCAGGCTCTCCTCTGATTCTCAGTACATTTCCCAGATTGAAATATATATCAGCATTGTTCGGGTTCAGTCGAAGGGCTTTTTGATAATGAATGATTGCTTCCTCTAATTGTCCTTTTTCCTGAAAGATATTCCCAGCATCATGGTGTGCATCAGCATCATATATGGTCATTGCACCACTTCTCCCACATTGTGCGATAACAGTTTTCAAGGTTCATGATAAAACGGGTTTTATTCATTAGAGGTGAATGCGCCATCATATCCCGCAATCTTTCCCTGAGAGATTGCAATCTGTTTAAATCCCTTGCCAGATCAACAGCTATCTTTACATATTCATCAGGTCTTCC
>VGWX01000165.1 GCA_016873615.1 Nitrospira sp.
ATAGACGGGAAACAGGTCTGATGTGATATGTCCGCATGCCGGCAGAGGGCGACATACACGCCCGTTGCATAAATGCCGCAGACCTTTGCGTGTCCGTTCAGATACGCATCATCGACTACGAACTGCTCTTTCTTTCGAATGTCCCGTATTTCAAATTCTTTCTCTTTCATGCCCTTATCTGTTTCATCCATTGCGAGATCATTTCTCACCCCCTAAGACGTCCTTGCACGTCTTCTTATCCGGTTTCGTCGGGTAGAGGCAGAACCGGGAAAACATCTTTCCTTTTGCCGAGGTGTCCCCGGATATTTATCCTGTCTTTTTTTTCCTCGATGAACTTCCTCAATTTTTCCAGTGCCCACCTTCTTGTACGATAGGCGGTATTTCTGTCCATGCCGAGAATATCTGCGGCTTTTGATACTGTTACGCGAGTTTGGTTGATACCGAAGAGCATTCTTATGATATCCTGTTCAATAGAAGCCAAATGACCTATCGCCTCGTCCAAATAATCGATGTCGGATTGATGAAAACTTATGCCGTTGCCGTCAAATGCAGGGGGCGTATAGGAGAGCTGTCGGCCACTGACTTCATGAAGAGAAGGCATAACACTAACATCGAATTCTTCATGAACGCCATAGTCATGCTGTAAGAGTTCCGCCAGTTCACAATTCCTTTTGAATTCCTCTAACAGTATTGTTGGGAAAAATGCTTCCTCTCTGCATTTGAAAAAGGCGCAGATTTTCTCAACCGTTTGTTTTGTGAAAGAGCTCTGTTTTGTCGGGTCCCAGCGGCATTGCAGAATTCTCTCGAAGGTGCTTATAGAAATGCCGATCTTTTTTGCCAATTGATGTTGTGTGAGCCCCTGCTGTTCCATATACTCTACGACCATGCCATGTCTTGATTTAATTAGGGAGGCAATTTTGTACTTAGTACCGTTTCTCATATGATTCATCAATTATCACTTTCTTCTTCGTGCGCGGGATGATCTCTGCGGGGCTGCGATAGTCTGCACAAAAGCGGTATATATTTACGGCTTAAGGCTGGTATGCCGGCCAATTGTACGACTGACCGAAGACCCGTTTACCCCGATACGCCACGCTATTTAAGCTTTGGGAATTCTTTGTGGGTTCACGACATACGAGAGGAAGTCCCACTGCGGGCAGCCAGATCTTGTTTCAGGCATATCATACGCCAATTCAAGTTAAAATATTGCATGCTTTGCACCGATACAGGGAATCCGACAAGCCCAGTCTATGGCTTCACAATAACAATGGAACAAATGATAATTATGATCAATGCCCCCATTTCTATTTATGTAGAACCCCAGAACCTTATTGTTGGCCCTTGCTTCCTCCAAGACCCCGGGACAAAGAAGCTTAAAATCATTAATTCTTCTTTGGCCTAATATAAAGGCTTTTCTAGTTGCCGCTTTTCTCACCCACAAACTTATTCTTAATAAAAAACTGTTCATTTAAAAACACCTCCTTGATAACAAATATTACGGCGCATAATTAGCCGCCATTTTTATGGGTTCCGGTCCCACTTTTACAATCCTCTCTCCTAGGGCCAAATCGATAAGGGCTTGGGCTCGGACACATATCCAACTGCCGTAATGGAATTTGCTTTAGACTACCCATATACACAAATATTTACCGCTGTTAATTTGTGTATTTAGGCAATTTTAGGCATTGGTCCAATTCACAGGACTTACTTTGATATACAAATTCATACAGAGCACAATTTGAGTATTCCGCCCATAACCTTTTGTCCTGGTTTGAAAGTTTTTGCGGCATCATATAAAATTAATACTCAATCATGGGTGCCAAAAGGGTTGGAACGAAAGAGAAAAGAATACTTCTCGTTGATGACGACAAGAACATCTATTACAGCCTCCAGATGATCTTTGAAGGCAAACCTTACATTGTCGACTACGTGGAGAACTGCAATGCAGCGGTGAAGATGATCAAGAAAGCTGCTTATGACCTCATACTTATGGATATCATGTTGCCCAGAAAAAGCGGTATACTCTGCATGGACAACATCAGGAAAATCAGACCACAGATGCATATAATGTTCCTTACCGCGGTCAATCATGTGCAGGCCTGCCGGGAGGCTTTTTTGAAAGGTGCATGTGACTATTTAACGAAGCCTTTCCCGCCGGATGACTTATTGAAAAGGGTAGAAGATATATTTAAGGCGGAATCAAAGAGCGTGGTAGCTTGATGAATAAGAAGACTAAAGGCCATTTTTTGTCGGCAATAGAGAGCTATATGACAGAGAACGACTTACGCCCTGCCGATATATACAAACCATCAAAGGGAAAAGTAACACAGACATTGACGCACAGAATTCTTGCCGGTACCGCGATACCGGACAATCCCGAAATTATCGACGCCATAGCGATTTCGATTGGAGCAGATCCGAAACTTCTGAGAAGATATGCAGCCATGGACAGATGCAGCAGCATATGCTCGTCATTAAAGGTTAACAAGAATGAGGTTTTGGGAATATCCGGATATGCAAAACCGCATAAAATCCCTCTCATGAAGCAGGATAAAATCCGTCATTACCTCTCAAAAGAGGGTAAGGTTAACAAAGACGCCGGCGTTTTTATAACTCCAGTGGTAGAATGCGGCCCGCAGGCATATGCAGTCAAGATTGTAAATGATGATCTGCATCCCAAGGCCGAACGGGGAGACATATGCATTGTTGATGTTGAAGAAGAAGTGGACCGCTTTGATTTCGGCGTCATTGGCACCCGGAAAGACATATTTTTTGGCATGATAAGAGTCTATGATGCATTTTACGTGGTAGAAACCATTCAGCACTTTACAACCCATAATATAGAGAAGGGAAATGCCCTCTTTGTTCATCGGGTTGTTGATATCATGAGAAGGAAGAAGCCGAAAGCAAAGTAGCCTTTTGCAAGTAGTTTCTCTCCGCGACGAGCCCGTCACAAATTAACTATCCAAATTAACTGTCGGCACAGACAGTTCTCATCTTTCGCCCCCCCTCCCCTCCCCCCCCAAACCATATTTTCAGTATTTTTATCTTTGATCGGCAGTCTTCCATACCTTTCAGAAAAGAACCGTAATATAAATAATGAGCTAACAAATTTAGGCGATGAATAATTCATCTATTGAAATTATTCAAATAGTGAATTATCATAATGTCTTTGTTTATAGTTATCTCGGAGGGCTAAGATGCGAAAGGGTCCGGAAGTAAAAGAGTTTAAAGCTATTATCAAGAACGTTCCTCTCAGAAACATCATTTTAGATCAACGGACAAATTCCAGAACAGA
>VGWX01000166.1 GCA_016873615.1 Nitrospira sp.
CAGGGTTACCGGAAACACACAAATGGTCTCCTTGTTACGGTTGGTAATAATGGCACTATTCTCACTTCTGATGATAATGGAGAAACTTGGATAAGGAGGACTTCAGGAGCTACAGTTGATCTTTATCAGATAGCTTATGGAAATGGTTTATTTGCAGTTATAGGTTATGGAGGTACGATACTAATTTCTTCAGACGGAATCAATTGGACTTCGACAATAGTGCTTCATGTAAACCTGAAAGACATAACTTTTGGAAATGGCATTTTCGTTGCGGTAGGTGAGAATGGTGTTTGTTTTTCTTCAATCGACGGTAATAGTTGGACACAACAAAATACAGGAACTTCTATGGAATTACTAAATATAGTTTATGGAAAAGGAGTTTTTGTTGCTGTTGGTTATCGCGGTATTATTACTTCGTCAAATGGAATCAATTGGGAAATTAGTAGCCAAAATGAGGGTGGTACTCAGGTAGCTTATGGCAAAGACATCTTTTTGGTTTCGGGAGAAAGTTTCGGTGGGCTGTCTGGGGATATGTGGCAACGCATATTGACCTCAAGCGATGGAATTGATTGGACTTCACACGATATTGATAATATGTATAACCTTTCTGCAATAACATACGGTAATGGTATGTTTGTAACCATGGGGTCAACCACCTCGATATATCGTCAGGCTACCCGTCGCTCTATATTAACAACAATTGATACAATAAATTGGACAATTAAACATATTGGTTTTAATGCATATTATACTAGTTATGCGGTCAATTCAGTAGCTCATAATAATGACATGTTTATTGCTGTTGGCGGGGTTATTCTTAAGTCTTATGAGGGGGCAATATGGACCATCATGAGCTCTGATATTTATTCTGAAGTTCTTACACTTAGTAAAGTAATTTATGGGAGTGGTATCTTTGTTGCGTTAGGTAGAGATTCTTTGGGTGCTGATTCTATTTTTACCTCCACAGATGGGATTAATTGGACACAACGTATTTCTATTAATGATAATGGTTTAAGAAATATAGCTTACGGCAATGGATTGTATGTGGCAGTTGGAGATAAAGGTACGATTCTTGTTTCAGATAATGGTATAACGTGGAATTTGATAGCTTCAGGGATTTCAAATGCTTTGTACGGTGTAACCTACTTGAATAATAGTTTTATAACAGTTGGAGAACTTGGGGTAATGCTCGAATCCAATGATGGTTTTAATTGGGTAAAATTGAACTCTAACTCTACACAAGACCTCAATGGCATTACCTTTGGTAATGGTATGTTTGTAGCTTTTGGTTATAGTTCTGTTTTAACATCCACTGATAAAGAAAACTGGGCTGAGTTTTCAACGATTCCTTGTATTAACAATGTATTTTTCAATAATGGCATTTTCTTTGGATTGGGTTCAGGCGTATATACTTCAACAGACTTAGCTAATTGGCTATTAAGAACAAACTGGTACTTTACTACTGTACCTATACCTACTACTTTTCTAACTACTACTCTACAAGCAATTTATGGCAATGATACTATTGTAGTTGCCACTGATAACGGAATCTTGCAATCAGACCCACTGTAGATACTGGAGTTCAGGACAAAATGACTCTTTATTCCCACGGTAAATAATCATTTTCATAGCATGTTAGTTATAATGAAATAAAATAGAATAAAATAGGGACACATCCCATATTTCAGTAATCGAAGCGAACTTTTCTCAGGCAAGATCTTCTTCACTGTTTCAAAAGATATTCACCGGTTTTCGTCTTCTGGCGAGGAGCTCTCTTTTCAGGTGTTCATCGCGGATCAGCCCTCCATCATTCCAGTGAGCTGATGTTTTGGGGCCATCATATTTTCTTCTTTTTATTTCAACTTTTCACGTCACCCTTCTTTTAATAATAGTAATGTTATCTTTTGCCCATTGGCAGATTACAGAGGCACATCCTAGCATTAAGAGAGGAGGATAATGTCGGACTAATTCACCGTAGCGAATCTCATTCGGATATTTTGAAGCTCCATGCTCTTCGGCTTCCAGGAGGGCACCTACAGTACCATTCCCTACTCTTGGATCAACTACTTGGGCAAGAAGCCTTGCTGCACTATATGGTTTTGAGCCCGCAATGCCTGTTCCCATTAAATCACAGAAACATAGGTCTTTGACTAGGCCCGAGAAGTCATGAGATCTTTTTTTCAATTCCTTGGGGGAGTAACCAGCTTGTTCAAGAAGAGCCTTTAATGATATTTCGCACGACAATAAGCTCAGATACAAGACGGCTCGCCCAGTTTCATCATCTATATTGTCCTTATCAATAAATGAATTTGCAGCGTCAATCAATCGTTGGCTGAAATCTAGACTGTATTCCATGATTCATCTCCTCAAAGCAAAAATTGTAAACTACTTTTTGGTAGTCGTCTTCTAAAATCAATGAAATTCTATTAATTAAACTTGCACTCCATACAATTATATCACTCAATATTTGTCACATTTCAGGAAGCAATAAGAAACATGAAAGATCATCTTTTATGAGGGTTAATTTTCAGAAGCGAATCGTCTAAATTAGATCTTCGGAGTGTTTGTTATCAGGTGTATAGTCGCGTTGTGATAGAATCTGCCCGTGCGACTTTGATTTAGTAGTTAAAAGTGAGATTATCTTTTCGATTTATAATTTTCTTTCTCGGACATTGCTTTCTTTTCTCTTACTATTCGTGTCTCCTGAAAATATGGATGGCCTGTGCCAACTGGGATCCTTTTCCCGATTATCACATTTTCTTTAACTCCTGATAGGACGTCGACTTTTCCTTGTATGGCAGCACCTGCTAAGACAGATGCTGTTCTCTCAAACGATGCTGCACTAAGCCAGCTTTCTGAGTTTATTGCTGCTTTTGCGAGGCCAAGCAGTATGGGGATGGCTGTAGCTTTTCTTCCATTTGTTCCTTGGTTTTTTTCAAAGAAAGTATTCCTCGGTACAATATCATCTGCCACGAGGTCCGTGTCTCCTGCATTTACAACTCTGACAAACCCCAACATTTTTCTGACGATTACTTCGAAGTGTCTGTCATCTATGGAAACCCCCTGGCTCAAATATACTTTCTGCACTTCATTTACTATTTTTGCTGCAGCTTTCTCTGGTCCAAAAATGTTCAGTATGTCATTGATGCTTATATCCCCGTCAGCAAGGATATCCCCTGCTTTTATGAAATCCTCGTTGTAGAAATTTAGCTGCCTTTCCATGGGAATTCTATAGCTTGCCACATCGCCATTTTCTGCAACTATGTCTACCAGAAGGAATTTCCCTTTGGGCGGGTT
>VGWX01000167.1 GCA_016873615.1 Nitrospira sp.
AATACTTCAAGATCGACCTTTCTCTTTTACCTCAATCAGTTAGGGAGAGATTATCAGATAACAGCATAACGAAAATGAATTTTGATCTGCCTGTTCAAGAGGGGGTTACGCATATATCGAGGAATCATTCTTTAAGCACGACATTAGCAGAATATCTGTTGAATAATGCCTTACAGCCCGAGGGAGATCGTGCTGTTGCTTCGCGCTGCGGCGTCATAAGATCAAAGGATGTGAATGAACTGACTACACTTTTGCTTTTACGCATACGGTTTCTCATAAAGGACAGCAAAACAGGGGCGACTTCATTTGCGGAGGAATGTGTAATTACAGGTTTTAAGAACACGCCCGGCACTGAGACATGGCTTGCGCTTGATAATGCATTAGCACTATTCGAAAACGTACAACCTTCGAGCACTATATCTGATCCGGATAAAAATCATTGGGCAGCAACTGTGATAAAGGATTTTGACAAGATTATGCCTAAAATAGACGCCTTAGCAAACGAAAGGGCTTCAGCACTTCAACAATCCTATGAGCGAGTCAGAAAAACAATAAAAGGCAAACAGGTAGCTATTGAGCCAATGCTACCGGCTGATGTATTGTCTGTATCTATTATTGTGCCACAGCCGGGAGGATAAATATGTTCCTACTAAATAATAAATGGAATGAAGGAAAAGCTCAATTTGATTTTTCACAAATAGACACAGGCATCCTATCCCTTGACGGCATATTTACGTTACCAGTGATGCTATCTCCGAAAATTGGATATGAGGTAGTAATTGTGTTGATAGATCATACCTCATTTATTTATGAACTTGCTCAAATGAAACCATTCAATATGTTTCTAAAATCTGGGCTTGGAAACACTTCATGTGGACCTATATTATTCAATCTCTTTATTTTCATTGATAAGGATTCCCCCCTTACTGTACGTCCAGATCAAGCTGAACTTTTGGTCGATATTTATGCGAATCCTTGTGATACTCAGAGTATTAAAATATGGCATGATTTGGCCAGTCAATCGCATTGGCATCTCTTTTTGGTCGATGGGCAAGCGAAGCAAATTGAATTCTTTGAGTTTAAAAATACATTCAACTTAGATAAAACCTTGAGTCAGGTAATGAAAGCATGTAAAGGTATGACACAGACTAATTTTATGAATGCAAAACAGGAATTCATGAATAAATATGAAGTTGAAGATTTGTTCAGAATGATGTGACATAAAATACAACAATTAATAAATGGCAATTAAGATTTATGGGATAAATAGGTCTAAGACACTAATATAATGTTATCTCAAGACAATAAGAACAGTATACACTTTACAATCGGACAAATGGTCAGCCTTAAATCCGAACCATCCATCTTCGGCGCTGTAATACAAATCATTGAAGGTGAACATGAAACCCGCTACGAGGTATTTCATGGACAATCAAAAAGCACTTACTATGAAAGTCAATTAGTCCCATATCAGCCTGCTGATGAAACAATAGCTCCCATATCATTAGACCTTTTTAATGCACGGTTAACTGCTCTGCAAATCAATCAGCCCTGGATTTCTTCTATTTATTCCTTACATGCCGCTCGGGTGAATTTTATACCCTTCCAGTTTAAGCCAGTTTTAAAACTTAACAATTCTGATCGCCCTAATTTATTAATTGCAGACGAAGTTGGGGTGGGTAAAACGATAGAAGCAGGGTTGATTCTTCGTGAATTGCAGTCACGAAGAGATATTCAGACAGTATTGGTATTATGTCCAAAACCGCTTGTAACTGACCGCAAATGGCAGCTCGAATTAAAGAGATTTGACGAAGAATTTACTCATTTAGATGGACCAACTTTGAGATATTGTATAAATGAGATAGACCTAGATGGGAAATGGCCGTTGCAGCATAGCAAAACAATCATTCCGTTCTCGCTCTTTGACGAGATGCTGCTTTTTGGAGGAAAAATAGGAAGACGGAGGCAAAAGGGACTTTTAGAAATAATTCCTCCTATTCAATTTGATTTGGTAATTATCGATGAAGCCCATCATCTAAGAAATACCGAAACATATGTGCATCGTGTCGCACGGTATTTTTGTGAAAATGCTGAGTCTATCATTATGCTTACGGCAACTCCTATCCAATTAAGCGATAATGATCTCTATGTGCTCTTGAATCTTCTGAGACCCGATCTTGTGATTGACAGAAACAGTTTTGAACAGATGTCAGATCCAAACCCATATATCAATAAAGCAGTGGATTTTGCACGGGCTTCCCAGCAAGGCTGGGAAGAAAAAGCCAAAGATGTATTAAGTAAGGCTTCAGCTACTGAATGGGGAAAAGTAATGCTTAAGCCAAACCCAGAATTCCAAGAAGTATATTCTCAATTAGAGACAGCGATGACACCAGAACGACGGCTTGAATTTATTCGAACAACAGAGCAGTTTCATACATTTTCTGGTCTTATCAATAGAACGAGGCGACGGGATATCGGGACATTTACAACAAGAAAACCAGAAACCGTTTCTATTGAGTTTACATCTGCACAAAGAAATATACACGATTCTCTCTTAGAACTTCAGGCTGAGATGCTCAGCTTGATCCATGATCCTAAGAATATAAAATTTATGATGACAACTTTGAGGAGACAAGCAGCCAGTTGTATCCATGGACTTGCCCCTCTTTTAAAAATGATTTTGGGCAGGACCCTAGGTAAAGTTGCTGAGGGCGATGATTTAGAGGAAGAATGGGATAATTCGATTAATGCATTTCGTGAAGGTATAAAGGGACTGAAACGTGAAAAATTGGATGAATTAAAACAAAAAATAGATTCCTTGATAAACGAGGCCAATGCTTTACCCAGCGATGACCCCAAATCTGATGCTCTCATAAATATCATAGAAGAAAAGCAAAAGATGGTGAACAATAAAATATTAATATTTAGTACGTTCCGGCATACCTTGTCCTATCTTCATGAAAAGCTCATTAGTTGCAATATAAGATTAGGTATTATACATGGCGATATTAAGGACATAGACAGACAGGATCTGAGGCAGCGATTCAGTCTATCAAAAGAAGATAATGATGCTATAGATGTTTTGCTTTCCTCGGAAGTTGGATGTGAAGGATTGGATTACCAGTTTTGCGATTGCCTCATAAATTATGATATCCCTTGGAACCCCATGCGGGTTGAGCAAAGAATAGGACGTATTGATCGCTATGGACAAAAGAGCGAGAGCATTATTATTTATAATTTTATCACCCCGGATACTGTT
>VGWX01000168.1 GCA_016873615.1 Nitrospira sp.
CATCTACAACGCCGATTGCCTCTTCTTCGTCAGTACGGAATAGAGTCATGGATATTAACTCGCTGGCACGAAGGCTTGGATCGTGAGGAAATTGTGAACGGCGTGCTGGTGCGACGGTATGGGCCTGGGACCAGATCACATATAGGAAACGGTTTCAGAGAACTATTTATGGCTTCAGCTTTTGTTGGATATCGAAGACATTATGATATAGCACTTCTGACAGGAGTGCATCTTGCAGGGATTTCAGGTGGGCCAATAATTAAATGGATTGCACGCCGTCCTGTTGTGCGCGAAATGACTCTTATGGGTAGCGATGATCCGTTAACAATAAAAAAAACAAAGGGCGGAAAGTTGTTAGGTAGGTTATACCGGATAGCCAATTTATTTATTGGATGTTCTGAAGCATCTTTATCAAGTTATACAGACGCTGGATGGCGGGTAGATAGATTATTGCATATTCGATTGGGTGTAGATAGTGAAGAGTATGAGCCTGCAAATAATATTGACGAGAAGATGAAACTTCGGAAGTTGTATAAATTGCCTGAAGAAGGAACATTGCTTTGGGTGACAGTTGCAAGTGTAATCCCCCGTAAAGGTATTCACAGATTGGTTAAGGCATGGGAAAAGGTATGCAAAGTTCTTCCTGATGTCCATCTCATAATAGCAGGACCTCAGCCGGATGATAACTATCTATTGGATGTTCAAAAAGCAGCCAAGCAAGCAGGAATTGCAAAATATGTGCATTGGTTAGGGATGGTAAATGAGGTTGAAGGACTTTTAAAGGCAGTCGATGGGTTCGTCTTTGCTTCAGAGCAAGAAGGAGGAACTGGTACGAATGCTCTATTAGAGGCCATGTCTGCTGGTCTGCCCTGTGTTGTAATGGACATACCCAAAGTAATACGCCCGGTTTTAAATAGATCAGAAATAGGTATAGTTGTATCAGCTTTCAATGAAGATTTGTTAGCTGATGCTGTTATTGAGCTTAGTAATAATCCTGATAAACGCATGGCAATGGGACAGGCTGCAAGAAAGGAGATTGAAGCGCATTATTCTCTTAAACAGGAAGTTGCTGCCCATGCTGCGCTATATCATAAACTGGTCTCAAGTTAGGTTAAGATATGACCTTGAGAGATAAATATAATAAATTTGATTGGGTTAATGAGCAACGAAAATTATGGGATTTGCGAGCCACACTTAATGAACTGTGCGCTGTGATGGATCCGCAGGACAAAAACGGATTAAAAAATAGATACCTGACAGCCTTGCATTTGTCTCATTTGAAACGACACTTAAAGAAGCGAGTAATGACTTCTCTAGAAATTGGTTGTGGTATTGGAAGACTTATGAAGATGCTGTTTTCGGTGAGTAATCGTGTCATTGGAGTGGATATCTCGCCTAAAATGATATCAGTTGCACAAAAGAAGTTTCCCGATGTTGAATTTTTTATTGCCAGTGGTGATGATTTGCCTATAGAAGACAGTGTAGTAGATTTGATCATCACAGTTTGGGTTTTGCAGCATGTGCTAACTGACGAAGCATTATTGGCTTTTATGCGAGAATGTTGCAGAGTGACTATGGGCGGGTCGCGTGCGATAATAATTGAGCAAGTGACGTTTGATTCAAATTTACGCTCGAAAGAGGGTTCGGAATATCATATTCGGAGGGAACCGTCGGAGTATCACAATATTTTTCGAAATGCTGGTTGGAAAGTTCTATTTTCTTACCCTGTTCGTGCTCATCCTTGCCTAGGCCTGCGTAAGCCAATACTATTAAGATTGTCTAAAAATTCAAGAATGTGTTGGATAGCATCCAATATAGAAAGCATATGGGCAAGAATACACTTAAAACGCTCAGAATATATTGACTGGTGCTTTGTACTCGAAAAAAATAAGGAATAAAATTGATGTTAAAGATATGCTATATAACTAATGCTGGAGATACATTGCATACTTATCGTTGGATAGGGGCTTTTGTTGAGAGAAAATTTGAAATTCATGTGATAACGAGTAGACCTAATTGGAAAATTCCTAATGCACAAATGCATTTTCTTCCTCATCCATATCCAATACCTAAAACTGCAATGCTCCAATACCTGATCAGAATTCGTACTTTCCTCCATCATCTAAAGCCAGATATTGTTCATGTTTTTCCACTGACTCCCTTTGAGGCCTTGATAACCTTTGCAGGGATACCCTATGTGGTCACTCTTTGGGGAAGCGATGTCTACAAACATCACGGGCAAAAGCGAATACCGTGGATTAAAAGAATGTGTTTGAGGCATGCTTCGTGCGTAACTGGAGACTCTTTAGATTTGTGTAATGTTGCAATTTTTAATGGCGCTAAGAGAGATAAAACGCATTTAGTACAATTCGGTGTTGACTTGGAAAAGTTCAACCCTACGGCCTCTGCTGTACTTTTACGAAAACGTATGGGATTACCAGAGAATACCCCTGTAATTCTAAGTCCTCGAAGTTTTCAGCCCATATATAACATAGAAAAAATAATTGAAGCAGCAGAGATACTTGAGAAGACAAGGCTAAAAGCGACCTTTCTCTTTTTGACAGGCACTGGTAATTCAGAGTCAATACAGAAACTTGTTAAAAGCAAGCTTAAACATGCGTTAGTTTTCCCTCCTTTATCATATGAGGAGATGCCTGATCTTTATGCAGTGGCAGACGTGATGGTTTCAATTCCTGTTTGGGATGGGACGCCTGTCTCATTACTTGAGGCAATGGCATTGGGTTGCATACCTGTTGTATCAGATACGCGGTCTATTCGTGAATGGATAACTGATGAGGAAAATGGATACGTAGTTGCGATTGATGGTAAAACTGTTGCAGATGCAATTGTTTCAGCACTTCGACGAGGTGATCGAGAAGATATTGTAAGGAAGAATCGCCTGATCATAGAAGAGCGAGCAAACCATAAAAAAGAGATGGATCGCATGGCGCTATATTATGAAGAAATAGCCTTGAGAGCTAGAAGACTGAAAAATATCTAATGATTTTGCAATATGAATAAAACAAAGATTATTATTTGTTTTGGTACTAGACCAGAAGCAATTAAATTCTCAGTATTAATAAAAGAATTGTATTCAAGACGAAATTTCGATATTAAAATATGTATCACAGCCCAGCATCGTGAAATGCTTGATCAGGTACTGGACCTGTTTAAAATAACACCCGATTATGATCTCAATATTATGAAGGAAAACCAGACCCTCTTTGATATAACCTCACAAGGCCTGAAAAAGC
>VGWX01000169.1 GCA_016873615.1 Nitrospira sp.
TATGACCATATTCATTTTTTTCAGCAATACACGTTTCTCCCTTATCCTCAATACCTGATCAATGATCAGGGTTACCATCAAGACCGAAATAGGGATAAATGCAAGGTCCTGGAAGATGTAGAAGAACGTATTTCGGGGAGTTTTAAAGATTTGTATCTGGATGAAATAAACGAAAGCTGATAACGTAATCAGAGATATTCCAAAGAGAATCTGCCATTTCAAACGTTTCATATGGATTTAATTTTTAGTAATCTCCCCCTATCCCCTCTTTAAAAAAGAGGGGTTTAAATGATGAGAACTCTCTCAGCGGGTTCAATTTTGCAAATTGAACCTTTATATTTTGTGGGGACAAGTTTGTAACTTGCTCTCTTTTCATAAACCTAATAATTCTGTATTTATTTCTTTCTTCACAACCACCGGTTTCACCGTCTTTTTCACAATCTCTGTAGTATTGACGACCTTCAGCTTCGAAAATAGAAGGGCAAACTTGTCAGCAAGTTCCTTCATAATAGGCTCCTTCACACTGGAAGGCAAATCCCACCATTTCTTCTTTAATGGCCCGAACCCCTTTTTCCGGGTGCTGTACATAAATTGCTCCTCTGTCTGGCCTTCCTTCCATTCTTTTGCATATTCTGTTTTTATAAAACCATAAACCTCTTCCCGGAATTCTGAAGGCAATGTCTTATTGTCATACATGATGTTCTGAAATCCTGTTGCCAGATGAACCTCGGATGTGCCTGTTTCAGGGAACATGTGGAACGCATCTTCCGGGAGTGTTGAAGCGCCATGCTGCACCGCGCCTGAAAGGCCGTATTCTTTTCTGGCAAGATCTGAAAGAGTCCTTAAGGTATCGAAATCTATTTTAACTTTTGCAAGTGTTCCGTCAGGCAGTACGACTCCGCCATGGCTTGTGCCTGTCTGCACGCTGAGTTTGCTGATCCACTTCCCTGCCTTGAAAGTTTCCTTAAACCCGTCAAGATAGGCCCGGAGTTCGTCGGGTGTGCTGTTTTTCTTTCCTATCTCTCCGATTTCACCGCCTATGGATATGTCTATACCTGCAGGTTGAATTTCACGTATGTATGCAGCGAGTTCAGCTGTCATCTCGAAGTTTGGCCGCTGTTGTTCCTTTAGCGTTTCTTTTTCAAGATCAACAATAGTGGATGTATCAATATCGATGTTGTAGAACTCAGCCTCTATCGCTTCTTTGATAAGTCCTTTCACATAATCGGTTTCCGGCCTGGAGTCGGCAAGGTAATTTTTTCTGACAAGCTGGAAATGGTCTCCCTGAATGAATACCGGCCCCTGATATCCTTCTTTCACTGCTGCAGCAAGGACAACTGTTGAGTATTCGAGCGGTCTCTGCTTTGTATAACCGATCTCTGAACGCGCTATCTCAAAAATAAAGGGGCCCACATTCATTTCCATGGCCTTTCTGAAGATAACCTTTGAGGTGTCATAGGTAAGGCCTCTTATATTCATTGCAGGCACAGTAAAACCCGGATACGACTTCCCCATCTCTTCATAAAGGGTTTGAATTGATGCAGGAACTGCGCCCGCTGCCTTTGCTATCTCTTTTATGAGGAGCAAGAACGCTGTTTTCTTCTCACCCTCTGAAAACACTGCTTCGTAAATAAGACTGTCCATCATGTCCCTGAGGCCTTTTAAATCTTTTATTGATACACCTTCCTTGCTGATGGCAATAACATTTTTTAATTCCACGATATCTATGTCCTCCTTATTAAAAATATTTCTGTCTGAATGACTTTATTGATATGTCTTTTTATTTTAACAGCATTTATCATCAACTTCTATTGTTTTTTGTCCTTGGTATAAGAAGTAGCATCCAATTATGAATTTTGATAAAGTAAGTATCATGATCGAAATAGACGGCAGTTACAGGGAGGGCGGGGGGCAGATACTGCGGACGGCATTAAGTCTCTCATGTCTGTTCCGAAAACCCTTCAGGATTTCCAATATCAGAAAGGACAGGAAGAAACCCGGACTCATGCCGCAGCATCTCACGTGTCTCAGAGCGGCACAACTCCTTTCCAATGCAGAGGTTGCAGGCGATTACATAGGATCAACAGACCTGTTATTTTCTCCAGGAGAGATGCAAACAGGGGAGTTTTATTTTGATATTGGCACGGCCGGTTCAACTTCTTTGGTGTTGCAAACACTTATTCCCGCTATTGTGTTTTCAAATGTGTCCGGTAATCAGAAAAGTACTATATCCCTGAAAGGCGGCACACACGTCCCTTTCAGCCCTTCATTTCATTATCTTGATAATATTTTTGCTTCTTTTTTGAAAAAGCTCGGGATTGAAATAAACCTTAGTATTGAGTCCTATGGTTTTTATCCGCAGGGCGGCGGGAAGATCAGAGCGGAAATTTTTCCAGTAAAAAATATCAAACCACTCAATGTTACAGAAAGGGGCGCTCTGTTAAAGTTGCATGGATATTCAGGTGTTGGAAATCTTCCATTGTCCATAGCAGAAAGGCAGAGGAACACCATGCTGGAAGAAATATCTTCATCAGTAATCCCCCCTCACCCCCCTTTAATAAAGTGGGGATTTGAAAATATTGACATTGAACTTCTGAATGTATCAACTCCGGGACAGGGAACGTTTATTTTTTTACAGGCAGAATCTGAACATTCGACTGCCGGTTTCGCGTCTCTTGGTGAAAGACGAAAAATGGCTGAGATTGTCGGGGAAGAGGCAGCAAAAGAATTTCTTGCATATTATGAAACAGGCGCTGCCCTTGATCCTCATTTGGCTGACCAGATTGTTTTATACCTTTCAATGTGCAATGAAAGATCGGTGTTTACAACATCCTGCATAACAGAACACCTCATGACAAATTTATGGGCAATCGGGTTGTTCCATGCGTATAAATACTCTGTTGAAGGAGAACCCGGCAAACCGTGGATTGTCAGGATTAACTAACCAATAATATTCATGACATTGTTAACAACGGCTGAGGATAGAGTATTAGCGCGGATTCTTTTGCTGATAGTCAAAGACAGCATATGAAAATAAAGAGGCAAAAGCCTCGCAGGGAGGAACGACCGAGAATGAGCGACAATACTCTGTCCCCAGTTTAATCGGAATAATGTAATTAACCACAGAGAGCACGGAGAAACATATTGATAATAAAAGAGAATCTATCGGTTTTTATAATTTCCTCTGTGCACTATTTTATGCAAGATTGAGTCTTAATTGATTTCAAAAATA
>VGWX01000170.1 GCA_016873615.1 Nitrospira sp.
TTCCTTGGTTGATTTCAAAGAAAGTATTCCTCGGTACAATATCATCTGCCACGAGATCGGTGTCTCCTGCTTCTACAACTCTGACAAATCCCAGCATTTTTCGGGCTATGACCTCGAAGTGCTTGTCATTTATGGAAACCCCCTGGCTCAAATATACTTTCTGCACTTCATTTACTATCTGTACAGCAGCTTTGTCGGGTCCAAAAATGTTCAGTATGTCATTGATGCTTATATCTCCGTCAGCAAGGATATCCCCTGCTTTTACGAAATCCCCGTTGAAGAAATTTAGCTGCCTTTCCATGGAAATTCTATAGCTTGCCACATCGCCATTTTCTGCAACTATGTCTATCAGCAGGAATTTCCCCTTTGGCGGGTTTATCCTTAATTCGCCGCTTATTTCTGATGTTATTGCAGGGTTGTCTAACGATCTTGCTTCCAGTATTTGAAGCACCTTAGGCAATCCCCCTGTGATATCAGAAGTCTTTTTTGCCTGTTTAGGGATTCTTGCTATCGACTCTCCAACATTTACCTTGCCACTTTCCTCAACTCCGATAATCGCACCTATCGGCAGCATATATTCTTTTTCTCCCACTTTTATTCTGGGTATCATTTCGTCCTTTATTGCCGTTACGACTTTCTTTATTACGCCTGTATCCCGGTCAACTTCCTGCTTCATGGTTGATCCTTCTATAATGTCTATGAATTCGACATTCCCTTCTGTTGTCGAAATAATCGGAAGATTATATGGGTCCCATTGCGCTATCACAGCTCCTTCCTCTACGTGCTCATTTTCTTCTACAGTGATGATAGCTCCATAAGGTACCACTCCGCAGTCCGACTCTTTATCTTCGGCTGTTATCACTGCCAGTCTCCCGCTCCTGTTGATGACTACAAGCTTTCCGTTTACATTTCTTACTGTCTTTATTTCTGCTAACCTGATACGTCCGGCGATCTTCGTTTCAATGGAGTTCTTTGTTGACACTCCTGACGCACTGCCACCGCTGTGAAATGTCCTAAGGGTGAGCTGTGTACCGGGCTCTCCTATCGATTGGGCAGCGATTATCCCAACTGCTTCTCCAATAGAAACCGGCATTCTGGTTGAAAGGTCATGGCCGTAACATTTGACACAGAGGCCTTTGGAACATTGACATGAAAAAGGCGATCGAACCTTTATTTCCCTTATACCGACTTTTGTGATCTCCGCAGCCACATTTTTGTCGATTATCTCATTTCTTCCAACGATTACCTTTCCTGTTGAAAATTCTATGACATCCTCACCTGCATACCTTCCGAGTATCCTGTCTGCCAGAGGTATAAGCATTTCGTCGTTGTCAGTCAAATCTGTCATCGTAATGCTCTTCATAGTCCCGCAATCCAATTTGTCTATTATCAGATCATGGGCGACGTCCACAAGCCTTCTTGTGAAATATCCTGCGTTGGCGGTTTTTAACGCACCGTCAGATCTTCCTTTTCTCGCTCCATGAGCAGCAAGCAGGTATTCGTGGTATGTCAACCCCTCCTTAAGGTTCGACTTGATCGGTATCTCGACTATCTCTCCGGTGGGCTTGGCCATCAATCCCCTCATCCCTCCCAGTTGTGACATCTGACCAACGGTACCTCTAGCCCCGGAGTCAGCCATCATATACATCGAGTTGAATTCTTTAGCATTCGATTTCTGTTCTTCTGACATGCCAGTATCGTCTTCCAGTCCGAAGTGCTTCATCATTTTTGCTGATATTTTTTCTGTGGCTTTCCCCCAGAGGTCTATTGTCTTGTTATGCCTTTCTGTGTCTGTGATTTCACCTATGCCATATTTTTCTTTAATGTTTTCAACTTCCTGTTCCGTCCTTTTTATGATCTCGCTCTTTTCCCTGGGAATTGTAATATCGCTACTGCAAAATGAGATGCCGCTCTGTGTTACATACCTGAATCCTATCTCCTTTATCCTGTCGAGCAGTATCACAGTTTCTCTCGGTCCGACCCTGTCGTAACACATCTCTACAAGCCTGGTCAGGTCCTTTTTTCTGATGGTCCTATTCAACGCCTCGAATTCAATCTGCGGCGGAAAAAGCTCGCTGAATATTAGCCTGCCCGGAGTCGTGGTAATTCGTTGTCCGTGCATTCTCACAAATATGTTCGCATGTAAATCTACAGCTCCTGCGTAATGAACACATAAAGCCTCTTCTTTGTCCGCGAAAATCATCCCTTCGTCATTTCGTCTTTTTCTCTCTTGAGTCAGGTAGTAAATGCCCAGAACTATGTCCTGGGCGGGCGTCATTATCAGTTTCCCGTTTGCAGGTGAGATAAGATTATTCACCGAGAGCATCAATACTCTTGTCTCTATTTGCGCTTCAAGAGTTATCGGCATATGTACCCCCATCTGATCCCCGTCGAAATCGGCATTAAAGGCTGTGCAGACCAGAGGATGAAGTCTTATTGCCTTTCCGTCGACCAATACCGGTTCAAAAGCCTGGAGACTCATTCTGTGGAGTGATGGAGCCCTGTTTAGGATAACAACCCTTTCCCTGAGTTCGTCCTCCAGTGCATCAATTGCTTCCGGTCTCCTCAAATCGACCAGAAGAGAGGCATTCTTCAGAGAAGTTGCAAGTCCTTTGCGCATGAGATTGCCGTATATGAAAGGCCTTAACATATCCAGTGCCATAACTATGGGCAAACCGCACTGGTTTAATTTCAGGGTAGGGCCGACGACAATGACTGATCTTCCCGAGTAGTCGACTCTTTTCCCCAACAGATTTCTTCTCAGCCTGCCTTCTTTCTTCTCTATGAAATCCGATAGAGATTTTAATGCTCTTTTCCTCGTTCTGTTCATCGCAGTATGGCCTTTGTTGTTTTGAAGGAGAGAGTCGACCGAGCCCTGTAAAAGCCTTCTTTCCATGAGCATCAGGATTTCCGGGGATCCAATGTATTCAAGTTCCTTTAATCTGTTGTTTCTGTTAATTACACGTGCATAGAGTTCATTGAGGTCCGAGCTGGCTATTGTTCCATCGTCCATTATGATTACGGGTCTCAATTTTGCCGGCAGAACCGGAAGAGCGCTTAATACCATCCATTCGGGTTTCATGCCTGATTTCATGAAATCCCTGGCAATCTGAAGTCTCTTATTTATCCTTCGTGAAGGCGGTTTCTGTCTCAATTTATTTACGAGATCCTCGATATCGAGCTCTTTCAAGAGTCCGTATATTACGGTTCCGCCGGTATCTG
>VGWX01000171.1 GCA_016873615.1 Nitrospira sp.
CGATTACCACGCTGAGTTATATGATGCGGAAGGTTGGCTGCTACAATCCGTGCGATTCTTGCCATGCGGTTATACTATGGATTACTAAGTACCAAGTCAAGAATTAAGTATACTGTCCCCGGAATTCGCGTCGGCTCGATGACGCATATAATGCCTGTGGATTCACGCCAAGAGCCTTCGTCAATTCATATCCGCTTATACCTATGTGAATGATTGCTCTCAGAGGGCTTCACAACGGTATTGGGTACTGCAGTTATCTTCCTTCCGAGCCTGTAGGCAAGTTCAATTTGATACAATCTTCAACCAATCACGATTGATTAATCTATCTTAAAAAAATTACAATTACCAATTATCTTTTAAAGGAGGTTAAATGGGATTTTTTGATAGGCTGAAGGAGAGTCTTACAAAGACAAGGAAAGGTCTTGTAGAAAAAGTTGAATCGATATTCACAGGGCGCAAAGTAGACGAGACCACTTTGGAAGAACTCGAAGAAATATTAATCATGTCTGACGTAGGAACGAACGCAGCTTCGGAGATAATGACTGTTATCCGTGAAAAAGCAAAGAAGGGCGAAGCTAAAGATACGGATTCTGTAAAAGGATTATTAAAGAGTGAGATGATATCTATTCTTGGAGATTTTCAGCCGCTTATGGTATCTGAGAGTAAACCTTTTGTAATACTTGCTGTTGGAGTTAACGGGGTGGGAAAGACTACAACCATAGGAAAACTTGCAAGCAGGTTCCGCTCTCAGGGGCTTTCTGTACTGCTCGCAGCAGGCGATACATTCAGGGCTGCGGGCATAGAGCAACTCGAAATATGGGCAAAACGCGCTGATACCCAGTTTGTTCAGCATCAGAAGGGATCAGATCCCGCAGCAGTCGCTTATGATGCTGTAATAGCTGCACAGAGCAGGGGAATAGATGTTGTCATTATTGACACTGCCGGAAGACTTCATACGAAAACCAATCTCATGGAAGAACTGAAAAAAGTGAAGAGGTCCATTGATAAGGCATTGCCCGGGGCGCCTGCAGAGGTACTGCTCGTAGTTGACGCAACAACAGGACAAAACGCTCTCAGGCAGGCAGAGATATTCAATGAAACCATCGGGATAACCGGCATAGCCCTGACAAAGCTTGACGGCACTGCAAAGGGTGGGATAGTTTTTGCAATAAAGAAAGGGCTTGGGATGCCGGTAAGGCTCATAGGAGTTGGCGAGGGAATTGACGACCTCAGGGACTTTGATCCAGGAGAGTTTGTAGAGGCGCTTTTTTCATAAACTCGAGCCATATCGGCAAGGCTGCTGTTGCACCGGTTTCCTTTCGACCGATCGGCGTATGGTCATCCCTTCCAACCCATACACCAACGACAAGCCTGTCATCAAACCCAATAAACCATGCGTCTGCATATTCATTTGTAGTGCCTGTTTTACCGTAAATAGGCTTGTTGAGCTCTTTTGCCTTTGTTGCGGTTCCCTCTTCAACAACAGCGTGCAGAAGAATTTTAATCTGATCAATATCTTCCTCAGATAAGAGCTCCTCTAATATCGGCTCTCTCTCCTCAACCATTATGCCATCTCTGTTTAATATTCTTTCGTAGAAAACCGGGTTAGGTCTGTATCCTGTGGCAAATGTCGAATATGCGGAAACCAGATCCATAAGCGTAACGTCTGAAGCTCCGATAGCGATAGGCAGATAAGGCTGAAGATCACTCCTGACGCCAAGCCTTTTTGCCATCTCAATAATATTATCCACCCCGACATGAGCTGCAAGTCTTATTGTTGCGCAATTAAGTGATTTGGCAAGGGCAGTCTTTAACGTAACACTGCCATGGTATTTGCCGTCATAGTTGCGCGGTATCCATCTTTGACCTTTTTTCGCGCCGGCAAAAGAGATGGGGGAGTCATTGATTCTGTCCTCTGAGATCATTCCGTTTTCTATGGCAGCCATATATACAAACGGCTTAAATGCAGAACCCGGCTGTCTCAGCGCCTGCGTTGCCCTGTTGTACTGGTTTTTCCAGAAATCAGACCCTCCTACCATCGCCTTTATAAATCCTGTCCTCAGGTCTATGGCTATGAGCGCAGCCTCAACGCCGGGCTTTGTCCTTTTCTCTACAGAAATTATTCCGTTCCTGAGAGACTCCTCAGCAATCTGTTGCATCCGGGAATCTACTGTAGAATAGATTTTGTATCCAGAGGTGTAAAGATCATTTCCATATCTGGACTCAAGGTTCTGCCTCAGGATTTCTATGAAAAAGGGGGCTTCGTATTTCCTGAAATTGGGTTTTAACGGAAGCGGGGTATTTTCAGCCTCATTATATTGAGCATCTGTTATAAAATGGTTATCCAGCATTTGCTTTAGAACAGTCAATCTCCGCTCCCTGGACTTGTCAGGATTTTTAAAGGGAGTATATACGGAAGGAGCCTTTGGCATGGATGCAAGCAGGGCTGCTTCAGCTATATTGAGGTCTTTTGCCGATCTGCCAAAATATGTCTGGGCTGCAGCCTCAATGCCATAAGCCCTCGTGCCGAAATATGCCTGATTAAGATACATCCCGAGTATTTCGTCTTTGGTATAGCGCTGCTCTATCTGCATAGAAAGCGCAGCCTCCTTGATCTTTCTCTTTATGCTTTTATCAGGTTTTAGAAAAAGAAGCCTTGCAAGCTGCTGGGTAATGGTGCTTCCTCCCTGAACAAACCCGCCTGCTTTAATATCTTCCCAGAGGGCCCTGAAAATCCCTATAAAATCTACTCCTGGGTGCTTGTAAAACCTGATATCTTCGACAGAGATAAAAGCCTTCTTAACATGTTCCGGGATCTGATAGTAAGGAATGAAAGTTCTCCTTTCAAAATAAAGCTCTGCAAGCACTTTTCTATCACTTGAGTAAACTCTGGAAGATTCAAGGGGTGTATATTCTTCGAGAAGCTTTATATTCGGCAAATCAGAAGTAGTCCAGTATATGAAACCTCCGAGACCGCCTATCAGTGTTGATAAAATGACAAGGCTTATCAGCAGCTTTTTAGACATTTCTTCTGATATTCAATCAAATATTGCATGATCTTTATGATTAATTACTAATACGGTCATTAGTAAGACGACATTGTTAATATTTTTGTCATTGCGGCTTGTCCGCAATCCTTCTGAGTTTTGCAGAAAGATTCTCGCCTCGGCGAGTCGCTCCCGCACTCAGGCGGGTTCGCTGAGGAGA
>VGWX01000172.1 GCA_016873615.1 Nitrospira sp.
TGTCAGGTTCACCTGCTACTGCTACCTTCACGAAATTCCTGATCGATAGAATTGATTTTAAGAGGGCTAAAGCTTTACGATTGGCTGCTTGAATTGACTTTATATGCAGAAATCGGTACTCTCAAGTAAGTAAGTTGAGATTTTATATTTGTCATGCTGGCTTGTCCGGCATCCTTTTGAAAAAAGATTCCCGACAAGCGGGAATGACAGGCAATCTGTTCTTACTTATGACCCCCTTAATAGTTTATAATTGAAAATCATGTATGTCTATCTAAACGGCAAAATCGTACCTGCAAAAGAAGCGGTTGTCTCTGTCTTTGACCATGGGTTCCTTTACGGAGACGGCATATACGAAACCATGAGGGGTTATAATGGTGTCCTGTTCAAACTTGACGAGCATCTCAGAAGACTCCATCGCTCTGCGTCCCTCATAGGACTTACTATTCCTATGGATATCAGCCATCTGAAAATTTCGATTTACGAGACGCTCATTGCGAATTCTCTCAGAAATGCTTATGTCAGATTGACTATTTCAAGGGGGCGCGGATCAGTCGGTCTTGATCCTGACCTATGCCCCTCGCCTACGGTTGTAATTTTCACACAGGAATTCAAAGAATATCCTTCTGCCTTTTACAGGAACGGCATAAGCCTCATCATTGCTGAAACAAAAAGGAACCTCAAGGAAGCAATTAATCCGCAGATAAAATCCCTGAATTTTCTCAATAACATCCTTGCGAAGATCGAAGCAAAGAAAAAAGGAGCATACGAAGCTATCATGCTGAATGTACATGGAAAGATTGCAGAAGGCACCATCAGCAATGTGTTTTTCTACAGAGATAAAGTTCTCTGCACCCCGTCTACTGATTGCGGACTGCTTGATGGGATAACCCGTGGCATGGTAATAGAACTTGCCGGGAGAGAAGACCTGAAAGTGAAAGAAGGCAAGTTCACAAAAAAGGATATCTATTCTGCTGAAGAGGTATTCATTACAAATACAACCATGGAAGTCATGCCGGTTTCAAAGATTGATGAACAGAGATACCCTGTTGGCAACATATCCAAGCTACTCCGTAAAATATACAGACAGGAAGTAGAAGCCTGCATTACAAATACCAAAGCCGAAGGACCGTCCATCTGGGGAGAGAAAGGGTAGCTCGCCTGATTGCAACTAAAGTTTTAATTTTTATTACAACTTTTTATTTATCAATTTACAACCTTATTCAGATTGAAAAGGTTTAAATATTTTTGATAAAAAAGATTAAATATGCTTTAATAGACTGGTTTTGAGAAAGGGGACAGAGAAACAATTCAACGATCATTCATATGACTCAAAAAGAAGTTATAGATATAGTAAAAGAATCTAACCTCTGGGAATCGCTTACACAGACAGAAAAGCAGGAAGCAATCAATCATGCCCTGAAAATCACTCATCTTTCTATAACAGAGGAAAAGACAAGAACTCATGTTGGTGACTCTGGTTAGGAATAAAACAGGCTCATGGTTTAAGTAGAAATGGTTTTGTTGGTCTGAGAAGGGATGCATCGAAAGATGCATCCCTTTTTTATGGTTATTCTTTCATGTTTACAGATGCCTCTCGATGCGGCCTTTCTGCTCAATAATTTCATAGATAAATTTCTCGGGCTTTCTTCCGAAACAGGTGCCGAGGCTCTCGAATATGGCGATCTCACCGATGTTCACTTCTCTCCGTTTTATCACCTCGGCAGTTGTCTGACAGTAAATCCTGTTGCCGTCAACGTTCACAACCGTGTTCCCGGTTTTTCCCTCCAGGAGGAGAAAGACTGCGGCTGCGCCTGCCTTATACCCGAAATTCACATCACGTGAAGAGGAATGACCCGCTCGCACAAGATGCCCGGGCGTCACTTCTCTTACCTCTGGGGCTTCATATACGCCAGGCGCAAACATGCCTGTTTTCTGCATGAATTCCTTCACAGCCGGGTCATTCTTGAGCCTTTTCTCAAGCTGCTGTCTTACATATTTTCCTGCGCCGGCAAGTTTCTTGTGACCGAAAGCATCGGGCGGGATGGATTCATCATAGAGCATTTCACCATTCGCATTCTTTATGCCTTCGGCAACAACAATAATATATGTGCCGGCTTTAACATCGCTTCTCTCAATCCTTGCAAAATATGTCGTCTTCATATGTTCATAGACAATGTCAAAATCAACCGGTATCTCGGGTATCAAGATGGCATCAGCCTCTGCGCCGATGCCGCCGCGAAAAGCGGTATGCCCGACATACCTTCCAAATACCTCTATGACAAGAATCCGGTTATGGCTCATGCCGGTTGTCTTCAGCTCTCTTGCAAAGACTGCGATCCTGTTTATGGCTGAATCGCCGCCCACGCTGTAGGACTGGAGGTCGAGATCCATAGTCTTGGGCACATGGACACAGGGGATACCCTGTGATGAAAGATCAACCACAACACTTCCTGTATCATCTCCACCGCTTATGACAAGCGCATCAATATTGAATTTCTTCAATCCTTCTTTAATCCGGTCATATTTATTCGGGTCTGCGATCTTGCTTATCTTTACCCGCGAGTGTCCTGCCTCGGAACCGGCAAGGGATGCCTCTATCTTGCTCACCCGCTCTGCATTGAGAAAAACAACCTCATCCATTTTGATAAGGTTATAAAGACCGGCATAGCCATGGGGAATGACAACCGATTCGATCCCTAATGCAAATGCCTCTCTGGCAACTCCTTTAATGACTGCATTGAGGCCTCCGCAATCTCCACCGCTGGTTATAACCCCAATCCTTTTAATCTCAGGCATGGCAGCACCTCCTAATATGATTTCAGCAACATTTTTTCTTTATCCATTATAATGAAAAAACCGGTTTTTACGATAGAAATAATTTTACTGACTGCAAATTCTGATATTCTTTTTTTTATTGCCTGAAGCAGACACTTATAAAAAAATTGCATTTTCAAATTATTATTTGTTATATTACTCCATACCAAGGCCTCGTGTATTGGGTCATAGGGGTGTTGAAAGAACACTTATTCCAATACAGAGGCTCTTTTATACTGTATTACAAATTAT
>VGWX01000173.1 GCA_016873615.1 Nitrospira sp.
TCCCCCGAGGTTATGGATCTCTGGATAAAGATATTGAAAGCAACGCCCGGTTCCTGTTTGGTCATGAAGGCGAAGAGTCTTTCCGACAGACCAACCCGTGAGCATGTGTTAGGCATGTTTGCACAGGGGGGTATCGCTCCCGGCAGGATTGAGCTGCTCTCCTGGGAAGCATCGATACAGGCACATCTGAATATCTATAACCGTATCGACATCGGGCTTGACACCTTCCCCTATAACGGGACTACCACGACGTGCGAGGCGTTGTGGATGGGTGTGCCGGTTATCACACTTGCAGGCAATCCCCATGCATCCCGTGTCGGGGCAAGCCTTCTCTCCAATATTGGACTCCCTGAGCTTGTTGCAAGGACACCTGATGAATACGCAGCTATTGCGGTGAACCTCGCCGGAGATTCGAAGGGGTTAAAGGCATTCCGTGAACATATGAGGGATCGGATGACATACTCACCATTATGCGACGAAAAGAGATTTACAGCAAATTTAGAAATGTGCTATCGCAAGATATGGGAGACATGGCGCAAGTCTGTTTGAAGATGCATATTTCAGTCTGTAATCCTTTGAAGTTCGTTCAAAACCCTAACCATTACTGATTCCCAATCTCCGAGTGAAGACTGACGGAAGAGTCTCATTGTCGGATACCATGGAGTGTCTTCACGTTTTAACAGCCATCTCCATTCAGGAGAAAAAGGCAATAATGTCCATACAGGCTTCCCAAGTGCACCGGCTAAATGGGCGACAGCGGTATCTACAGATATTATGAGATCAAGATTTTCCATCAATGCTGCGGTGTCTGAAAAATCAACGATTTGATCTGTATAATCGAAAAGTTTTACATTTTCAGGAAGATTTTTTGTCTGTTTCGCTTCCTCTCCTTTCTGAAGACTGTACAAGGCAACACCATGAAGATGTGCAAGGGTTAAAAAAATATCAAGCGGAGAGTTACGAAAACGATTTTGTTTGAAGCCCGGGTTCCCTGCCCATGCTATCCCGACTTTGCATCTGGATTTATCATGTTGCATTCTCTCTTTCCATCTATTCGTTAACATGGGTTCACTTTTCAGATAAGGCACGTTTGCCGGAATAGTCTCAATCGTCGTGTTAAATACTAACGGAAGACTTAATAGAGGACAGTGGACATCGAATTCCGGCAGTTCCTCACCATGTGTCACAACCTGCTCTATACCATCAATAAACTGGAGAAGTGATGTTAATTCTTTAAAACACTCAAAAATTATTCTCGCGCCACGCTGAGCAACCAGAGGGGCGTAACGGATAAACTGGATCGTATCTCCAAGCCCCTGTTCTGCATGTAGCAGAATAGTACTGCCTTTGATATCGGAACCGTTCCATAAGGGCTGCTGAAAATCACGGCGTGAGGAAGTGAGATATTCTGTTTCCCATCTCCACTCGTACTCCTTCCAGCCTTCCCTGAAATTTCCTGTGAGCAAAAGTGCAAGAGACATGTTCCAGTGTGCTGTAGCATATCCTGAATTAAGCTGCAGCGCTTTTTGGTAGTATGGCATGGCTTCATAAGGTCGCCCGTTCTCCTGGAGGGCGAATGCGAGATTGTTACATATAACAGCATCGAGCGGGTTAAGCTGCAATGCTTCCCGGTAACAGGTTACAGCTTCATCAAGTTGTCCCTTTTCCTGCAAAGCAATGCCAAGATTGTAATGCAGGTTGGCATCATAAGGGTTTATCTGCAGCGCTTTTTGACAATACATTATTGCGTCATCAAATTTACCTTTTGTCTGAAAAGCGATACCGAGATTAATATATGCATCGGTCATGCCGGGATTAAGCTCTAAAGCTTTCTGATAGCACTCTGCGGCGCTATCAATTTGTCCTTTTTCCTTGAAACAAAGCCCCATATTCATATATACGTCAGGCAGGTTTGGGTTAAGCTCTGCAGCTTTCTGATAACTTTGAATAGCAGTATCGAGTTGCTTTTTTGCCTGAAGTATAATTCCAAGATTGTTATATGCTTCAGCATTAGCCGGATCGTACATGAGAGCATTTCTGACATACTGTTCTGCTGAATCGTATTTGCCCAGCTGGTAAACTATTTCTGCAAGGAAATAAAGGGTTTCAATATTGTCTGGCTGAACATGCAATATCCCCCTTAATATACGTTCAGCCTCACGTAGATTTCCTTTCTGATGATATTCAACAGCTGATTGTAATGTTTCATCGGGTGTCATTGTTTACTTTTGAATGGGAGAATTACACCAAACTTCCCACAATTTATAATAACAACTCTCCAAATTGAAGATAAACCTCTTTGTGTCTGTTAATGGCGAATGTAACATCATATCACGTAAATGTCTGCGCAATGACTGCAGTTTATTTAAATCACCGGCAAGATTTACAGCAATAGTTACATATTCATCAGGGGTTCCGGCAACCAGTTCAGGAAGACCAATATTTGTCAAAAGGCTTAATCCAATACGGGATGCATGGGTCTTTCCCGCAAGGGTAATGACAGGCGCTCCCATCCATATTGCCTCACAGGTCGTAGTTGTCCCGTTATAAGGGAACGTGTCAAGCCCTATATCTATACGGTTGTAAGTACTAAGATGTCCTGTAGTCGACGGCTCCCAGGAGAGAAGTTCAATACGTCCTTCAGCAATACCCTTCCGGTTAAAAACTTCTCTTACATACTCACAGATAGACCTCTCGGAAAGACTCTTCGCCTTCATGACCAAACAGGAACCGGGCGTTGCTTTCAATATCTTTATCCAGAGATCCATAACCTCGGGGGATACTTTTGCAAAGTTGTTAAAGGAACCGAAGGTGATATGACCTGCTGACAGGGCAGGAAGTCTGCCGACCTCTGGGCTGTCCCTTTCAGGAAGGTAACAGAGAAAACTGTCCGGCATCCGTATCAGTTTTTCGGCGTAAAACTGTTCTGTCATTCCGGGGGGGTCAGTATAACTGTCAACAATCTTGTAATCCATGGTTGAAAGGCCGGTTGTTGCAGGATACCCTATCCATGTTATTTGAACAGGAGCAGGTTTGCGGGCAAA
>VGWX01000174.1 GCA_016873615.1 Nitrospira sp.
CCAAGAAAAAGCGGTATACTCTGCATGGACAACATCAGGAAAATCAGACCACAGATGCACATAATGTTCCTTACCGCGGTCAATCATGTGCAAGCCTGCCGGGAGGCTTTTTTGAAAGGTGCATGTGACTATTTAACGAAGCCTTTCCCCCCGGATGACTTATTGAAAAGGGTGGAAGATATATTCAAGGCGGAATCAAAGAGCGTGGTAGCCTGATGAATAAGAGGACTAAAGGCAATTTTTTGTCGGCCATAGAGAGCTATATGACGGAGAATGACTTACGCCCTGCCGATATATACAAACCATCAAAGGGAAAAGTAACACAGACTTTGACGCACAGAATTCTCGCCGGTACTGCGATACCGGACAATCCCGAGATTATTGATGCCATAGCGACTGCGATCGGAGCGGATCCAAAACTTCTGAGGAAGTACGCAGCCATGGACAGATGCAGCAGCATATGCTCATCATTGAAAGTTGATAAAAATGAGGTGTTGGGAATATCCGGATATGAAAAACCGCATAATATCCCTCTCATTAAGCAGGACAAAATCCTTAATTACCTCTCAAAAGAGGGTAAGGTTAACAAAGACACCGGGGCTTTTATAACTCCGGTAGTAGAATGCGGCCTGCGAGCATATGCAATCAAGATTGTAAATGATGATCTGCATCCCAAGGCCGAAAGGGGAGACATATGCATTATTGATGTAGAAGAAGAAGTCGACCGCTTTGATTTTGGAGTCATTGGCACCCGGAAAGGCATATTTTTTGGCATGATAAGAGTCTATGATGCATTTTACGTGGTTGAAACTATTCAGCACTTTACAACCCATAATGTAGAAAAGGAAAATGCCCTCTTTGTTCATCGGGTTGTTGATATCATGAGAAGGAAGAAGCCGAAAGCAAAGTAGCTTTTTGCAAGTAGTTTCTCTCTCCGCGACGAGCCCGTCACAGGTTAACTATCCAAATTAACTGTCGGCACAGATAGTTCTCATCTTTCGCCCCCCCCAAAACCATATTTTCAGTATTTTTATCTTTGATCGGCAGTCTTCCATACCTTTCAGAAAAGAACCGTAATATAAATAATGAGCTAACAAATTTATGCTATGAATAAATAAGCTATTGAAATTATTCAATTAGTGAATTATCATAATGTCTTTGTTTAATAGTTATCTCGGAGGGCTAAGATGCGAAAGAGTCCGGAAGTAAAAGAGTCTAAAGCTATTATCAAGAACGTTCCCCTCAAAAACATCATTTTAGATCAACGGACAAATTCCAGAACAGAGAGCAGTGAGACCAGAATAGAATTTTTCTATGATCTTTACAAGAATGATCCTAATCATGGCATTGATCCTATAGAAGTACTACTTATTCAGACAGGCGATCCAAAGACAGTCCAATATCTTGTCATTGAGGGCGTTCACAGATTTACCGCTCTTTCCAGAATGAGTGCAAAGGATGTCCGGGCCAGAATTCACACTGAGCCTTTTATGACCATTGATGACCTGGAAAATAGAAAACTTCGGGCCAAAATACTTTATCTTTCCTGCAAATACAATTCTCGTTCAAACCTGCCTCTTTCTCTGCATTGCAGACGCCGGGATGCAAAGGAACTCTATGAAAACAACTATACGATAGAGCTTATTGCTGAAGCTTTGTCTGTCTCGAAGTCGACTGCCCACAGATGGATAGAACAGAACAAAGGCAAGGAGCAAGTCGAACAGGAAAGGCAGATTAAGCAGTCGCAGAGAGAAAAGGCTGAAAAGCTTCTTGAAGATGGTAAATCGATAAGGCAGGCGGCGAAAGAAACCGGACTGAATAGACGTACTATAAAAGAGATAAAGACTGACAGAGAGACGGCCAGACAAAAAAGTGATGAGGGTGGTGCATTTTCCCACATGGGAAAGTGCATCACCCCTGACACCTTCTCAAACATCCTTCATAGGGATGAACAGGACGTCAGCGGCGTCAATTATAAGAATGGAAGCAATAAGGGAAACGGAGATCAGCCGTCTGAGCTTTTCGGTTTGAAGGACCCAGTTGGTGAGCTTCCTTTTGGAGATGTTTCTGCCGTGGTTGCGAGACCCCGCGAGCTGACCAACGCTGACAAAGAAAGAGTGTTGGACATGTTTGCAAAGATATATGACTTTATTCGGACCTGTCCGTGGTTTCCCGAGGTAGATAAGTATGCCCTGTCCGATATACTTTCCATCCTCTCCTCGAAATCTGAAAATCTGCGTAAGGCAATCAAGGATGGCGGATTTAAAAAACTCTATGAGCGGGCACGAACCCTTAATGATGAACGGTTAAGAGAAATTAACGAGGCCGGCAGTACTATCCGTAGCAAGGAAGAAATAATAAATCAGCTCAACAGTGAGCTGCAGGTGCGTACAAAATACTGTAAGTCAAACTGTGAATTCTCCAGAGACAAGCACCGGGAAGAGATCGAACGCAGTATCGCTTACCTTCTGGATATGCTCAATACATTGAAAAATGGCATTAAGGAAGGTTATCTGACTGATGTTAACAAAAAGTCTATAAATGTTCCCGGAGAAGCTCATCCTGCATTTCATCAGCTTATTCTGAATACATCTTATGTAACCATCTCGCATTTTGAAGCTGCTGTCCTTCACGATTTGCATAATTCAGGGCATATCATTCCTTTTTGGGAGCGGTTCATTGATATTGCTGCTGGTCTTAAATTGACAAACAGAAAAGATATCTCAGAGAGAATCCAGGACCTTAAGAACAATTTTGGCGAACTGCAAAGTTCAAGAAGATAATTTATGAAATTATAAAAACATACCATAGTCAGAAGAGGAGAGTGCCAATGGACATACTCAGGGAACTTGAAAAGGACTGTGAGAGTCGTTGTC
>VGWX01000175.1 GCA_016873615.1 Nitrospira sp.
TGGGTACACATTGAAAGAGATTGCCGATTATCTCGGGCTTCACTACACCACGGTCAGTAGAGCCGTAAACATATATGAAACCAGGAACTGATATAGAAAGACCTGACCCCTTGCCTTGACCCCTTCAGAAACGACCTTTTGCCATAGTCAACAGCGCAGATGTTGAGGGTAGGGGGATGGGGAGAGATGTTGTCCCATATTTACATTTTATTTTTTCACTAACGAATTGACAAATGCGGCATCTGGCGTATATAATGGAGACAAATGACATACATAGCACGGAGGTACGCATGGAATTAACAAGAGTTGAAGAAATACTTGGAGGGAAAAAGGTTCTTCACAAGAAGATACAGGATCAGATGGACATGGTTGACCTGATCGAACAGGGTTTGACGAAAGAATCTGCAATCCATCTCGCTAAAGCCTTGTGTATTACAAATAAACGACTTGCCGAGCTTCTACCTATTTCCAGGAGAACACTAGAAAGATACCATGCCAAGAAACATCTCGACAGAGCTACATCTCAGCAGATAATATCTCTTGCGAGACTCACTGCGAGGGGGTTTGATGTGTTTGGAGATCGAGTCAAGTTTGTAGAATGGATGAATGCACCGTGCACAGCACTTAGAGAGAGAACACCTATAAGCTTGATAAATACTCAAATCGGCATTGATATGGTTATTGACGAACTCGGAAGAATCGAGCACGGTGTGTATTACTAATGGATGTCTATCGAATTGCCAGTGCCTTATACATCAAGGATCTGACAGGGATCGGTCCAAAGACTTACGGCGGCAGATGGAATTACAGAGGTATTCCAGCAATCTATACCTCTGAAACCAGGGCTCTTGCAGCACTTGAGTTCCTCGTTCATATCAGGACAAGAACATCAGATAATCTCAGAATTGTATCAATCTCAATCCCGGACAGTATCGTTCCTTTGGAATTCCCTATAGAGACACTCCCCAAAGGATGGCGTGATCATCCTCCACCGTTCAAACTGGCAGAAATGGGTACCGACTGGCTAAAATCATTAAAAAGTCTCCTGCTTCGAGTGCCATCAGCGGTCATACCGAATGAATTCAATATAATCATCAATCCGATACATAAAGACATGAAGTATGTAAAAATCAGTCATGTAGAAGACGTTACATACGATAAACGCCTGCATCCCTAAACTTCAGTTGTATCCTTGGTTCATCGTAATGGAAGACATTATTCCGTGTATGTTAGTGAGCCCAGGAATCAGTTGCTTGTGGAAAACAAGCAAGAACTTCTACATCACTGGATTGGAAACATCATGAGAGTCCGGGGTATCTGTCTCACAACTGTTTTAACACGATTTTTGCCTGACTGTCATAAAACTGTCATAAAAACAGGCTAAAACAGATAAAAAAATATAAAAAGAGAGAAAAACAAAAAGTGTCACAAACCCAGTACTGATAAGGCTTTATGTAGTATTTACAGGCACTTGGCAAATCCTCATTTCCAGTTGGGAAGCTGACACTCTGCCACTGATTATGCCAACAAATCAATGCGTTACGAGATAGCATAGAATCTACTGTCAAAAAGCGGACTGAAAGAGACATGAATATAAGAAGATAGAAAACCATTATTGTGGCTCAATGCCTTCAAGTACAAGACCTTACGAGGCATTCCCATTGAACCCGATCTTTCAACGATAACTTCAAATTTCCAATACTATATTTCGTCCTGGAAGTGAGATAAGCATTCTGTCTCTGACACAGAGAAAGAAATGCTACGAGGAAATGAAACTGCTCATAATTTTCAAAAGTAATGCGCAACGAGGACTTCTGTATTTCGGATGTTTTTTTTCGAAATATACTGGAGCAAAAGATGAACAGGTCTTCACTTTCGAAGAAACAAGTTCGGAATCAAGACGATGTATAACATATGCTATATTTAAACTGCAACAGCCTCAACCAGCTTCCAGTCATCGGACTTATGCGCTGCCTGCCAAAGATCGTAATTTCTCTGCATGTTGAGCCAAAGTTCAGGGGTAGTCTTAAACGCCTTTGATAAACGAAGGGCCATATCCGGTGTTATAGAAGCATGTTCATTTACAATCTCGGACAAAGTTTTTCTTGACACACCGAGAACTGCTGCAAGTCCTGAAACCGTCATGGACAGCGGCTCAATATAATGCCTTCTCAAAATGCCGCCTGGATGTGTCGGACGCCTCAGCCTTTTTCTCATGTTTTCACCTCCTTAATGATAATCGACATAATCGACGTCATATGCATTTCCTTCCTCAAATTTAAAAACAACCCGCCAATTTGCCGAAACCTTTACAGCCCAGCGACCTTTCATCTTTCCTTTAAGTTGATGAAGATCCGCTCCCGGGAATTTCATATCTTTAATATTCTCTGCAGCATCAAGCCTATCGAGAATATCCGCCAGTTTTTGCACATAAATAGCTTGGATTCCCTTTGATATCTCCTCATAAAAAAAGTCTTCCAGTCCCTTATGAGAAAAGGTCTTAATCATTTACATATTAGTGTAACCCTTATGGTTACAAATGTCAAGAAAAATGAAGTTCACCTTATCGAAATTCTATCTGCGATGCTCACCTATCTTAGACCTTATTTCGAGCTGACTTATGTTCATCCAAATTCATCCAGATTGTTGCCGTAGCAATATTTGCCCCGTTATCAAGGCTGACAGATAGGGGAGTCCCACCTTCATATAGGATAAACACATTTTAAATTAGTGCGATAACCAGAAGTTTTGCGGCTATCTTCACACGCATCTTTGTACTAATTCCCTTTTCCCTCTGCCGACCTCTGAGCTTATTAGTGTAATAAGTCGTAAAATCTTTGTTATGAAAGGAAAAGAC
>VGWX01000176.1 GCA_016873615.1 Nitrospira sp.
AATCTTTGATTATGCGGGCACCCTGCCTAATCTTGGCATGAGTGTTGAGGAGATGATAGAAGAGGCGACCAAGGAGGTGGCCAAGGAGAGTGCATAAGGCGTTTATTGATACAAGCGTCATTTTGAGGATATTACTTGCAGACGATGATATAAAAAGAAAAGCTGCCGAAAAACTGCTGAGGGAAGCCAGGAGCAAGGGGGTTTCGCTTCATCTGGTACCTATTGCTGTGTTGGAAGTCGTTTTTGTGCTGGACAAGGTATACAAACTGGATCGGAAGAACATTCGGGAGATGGTCACGGCATTGTTGAATACACCGGAACTCATTATTGAAATGGAAACTGTTTTCAGAAAAGCCATAGACGCTTACGTTGAGAAAAATATCAAGTTTGCTGACGCTGTAATGGCATTTTGGGGACTGGAAAGGGGATTGACTACTATTTTCACATATGACGAAAAGGACTTTAAGCGGATTGAGGAGCTTGAGGTCAAGAAACCGCAGGAATGGAGATAAGCATTCCTGAAAAATCAGATCCACTTCAACTATTCGGATAAGCTATTTATCATAGCATCATATCGTTTCATAGCATTTCCCATCTCCCCGTCTCAATTAATGCAGGTTTGTCCCACTAAAGAGGCGTCAAGTTGCATAAATTACGGAAAGGCCAACATGCATAGCATGGAGGCTGTATGGAACTGACAGGAGTGGAAGAAATACTTGGAAGAAGGAAGGTCCTCAGAAAAAAGATACGGGATGAGATGGATCTGATTGATCTGATTGAACAAGGTTTGACGAAGGAATCTGCAATCCATCTTGCGAAAGCCTTGAGCATTACTAACAAGCGACTTGCCGAGCTGCTTCCCATTTCCAGGAGAACCTTTGAGAGTTACCATTCAAAGAAGCATCTCGACAGAGCTGCATCTCAACAGATAATATCCCTCGCAAGACTCACCGCTGAAGGGTTCGAAGTATTCGGAGGTCAGGACAGGTTCGTCGAGTGGATGAATGCACCATGCACAGCACTTGGAGAGAGAGTTCCGATAAGTCTGATAACTACCCAGATAGGCATCGATATAGTCCGCGATGAACTCGGAAGAATCGGGCACGGAGTATATTATTGAAGTAAGTCCGTTGCTTAGGCACGAATGAGCGAGGCTTTTCTCATATTGACAACAGGGAAGCTTTTTCCCGGGATATACATATTCAAAAGCTATATCCTGTCATTTTATCCATACCCCAAAATTATTGGTCATGGTAGAATCAGGCAATGAAAGGAGGCAGGTTTATGACGGGCGCTTCTATAAAAGAAAGTCTTATCTCCCTGCTTGATAAACTTCCCTATGATCTTCAGCTTCGTGTTCTTGATTTTGTGAAAGCGCTAATTCCAGAAGGGGTCGAAGGAAAAAGTCTTTTGCAGTTCGAAGGAGCTATTCCTGCCGATGATTTGCAGTTAATGGCAAGAGCCATAGGGGACGGTTGTGAGAAGGTAGATATTAGGGAATGGTAGATTTCTTCTGGGCACCAATACAATAATTTCCCTGTTTGCTAAAGACCCCCAAATTCATGCCCGTATAGCCACCGCTGGTGAAGTGTTTGTTCCGTGCATTGACTATTGGGGAATTATATTTTGGAGCTCACAAATCAGTAAGAATTCATGAGAATATTGCTCGCATCAATGATTTTGTTCTCAGCAATGTAGTACTTTCATGTAATGCCGAAACAGCTAAGCTATATGGGGATATTAAGAACCGTTTAAGAGATATAGGACAGCCAATTCCTGAGAACGATATATGGATTGCCGCAATTGCTCAGCAACATGCCCTTGCGCTGGTTACAAATGACGGGCATTTTGTTGTAATTGAAAACTTAACAGTTGAAAAGTGGTAAACCAGCCTGCCTATATCTGTAAATGACAAGCCTTAAAAGGTTATCATGCAAAAGGTATATGTTTTTTTGAGTTTGTCGTTCTAATCTAGATTAAAGACAAAATTTATAGCCCTCTCTCTTGAAGTTAACTTCGCATTCCCCGAGAAGAATCCTGGGTACGTCCTCCCGATGGTACCCATAGTGAGAATTAATCTTCTTCGTTGTCGACAGATGCTTCAGACTCGTCCATTAAAGTGGAGCCATGACCTTCCAGAAAACTATTCCTGGGAACTATCAATAACATTTTTTGATATTGATGAAGTAACACACTCGTATCTTGTTATTCAGCACAATGAACAGTAACAGTGAGGCAGATGAATATCATGCGTATTGCTGCCATTTACTTAATTACAAACAGGAGGATGCTTATGAAATCGAGGTTTATTAGTCAGTGATCAGTTTCTTCAGGAAGTGGTTCCCGAAAAAGTCCGGGCAGCCGAATAAGGATGCGCCGCTCTTTTTCGAAGTAACGGGTGATTATCCATGTGGCTTCGACCCTGATATGCCCTTTGAAACGCTGAACCCGTTACAGACCTGCTTCAAGGATAACTATCGCCCAGACAAGCACTGTGTCGTCGAGAGTGGTGCGCGCTTTGTTTCCAACTAACCTGAATAGTAATATTCAATAAGGGTTGGAGGGTTTGTAAGAACCTAACTTTGTGTTCAATTTAACAGGCGAAATACCTGTCCAGGATTGAATGTTGGCAATCCTGCCCTGAGACTCCGACGTGCGTCTGACTGATTATCAAGTCAGGGGTATGCAGCTCGGTAAAGGCGGCCCAATGGGGATCTGAGATGATTCCAAGGGTCGGGGGGCTATAAAATAGCTATGTCTACTCACCAGGAATCTTCGTATGTACGGCTCGTAAGACGAACGCCACGAAACAAAA
>VGWX01000177.1 GCA_016873615.1 Nitrospira sp.
GATTGGTCTTTCCTACCGTTACCTGCATCTCTTTTCTTCCTTTACTATCTGCTGAGGCCTGTAAGATTAACTTCAGAATATCTGTTCAGGCTTCGAAAACAATCGTAGCATGCTGACATAGTAATTCGATGAGCGCATAACTTTAGGAGGCAACGGAATAGCGAAGGATCCATTTATTCCTTGCGCTTATGAGAGTCTATCTGCTGACAACAACACAAAGCCTACCTATTCCAGCAATCAAATACTTAGTTTACGAAGTGTATCCTCAAGCTTTGTCTTTTCTCCTTCAAAACGCTTACGAGCTAAAGTACCGCCTATCAACCAACCCAGGATGAAGCTAAGAGTTGAAGCAATGAAAAATAGAATTATAAATTTAAGCACTCACTACCTCGCCTGCGCTTTTCTCTTTTCTATCCTGAGATTAAGTTCTTCTAATTCATCAACCATCTTGTGCCTCATTAGCAGGTTGCTAAAAAAGATACCCGCTACTAAACCTGTAAGGGATCCAACAAGAATTACTATCACTTCAGCCACCTGAGTCTCCTATTTTCTTTCCATCTTTATTGCCATATAAATACAAAAAAATTATCTCATAAACCGCCCTTAATTTCAAGGGACGTATTTGTAAGATTTTGTAAGTTTATGGTCAGCATATCATCGATTAATTCGGGAAGATATACAAGTATTGCTGTAAAGGCTGTCCCCGTCAATGGGAGAGATTGTCTCGCGTTACAGGCTTCAGGAAGGATCTTTCAAGGCAATAATCTATTACGTATTCAACCCGGTATTCCTGTTCTTCAGAAAACACCAGAAATGAGGACGAAAGCCATTACTTCGAATGCGCATGACAGGCTCCATTCAGAAAATGCGATTTTGGGTTATAATCAATGGAAGGAGGATCGGTATGGTGACTTTTTTCGTCGGTGTCTTTGTCGGTTTCCTCTCTGGGTTTATCATAGGCGGACTGCTCATGAGGGCAAAACTCCAAGAGGCGAAAGAATAACAGCACAGAATCCATTGATTCTTTTCATTTACAACACACTTTATCTCTGAATTCTAACGCATGAAAAAGACGGGGTATTTTCTCTATTACTGGCTTCCGCCGCTATTATGGATGGGGTTCCTGTTCCCCTCAAATGAGACGCTTACCCATGAAAGCACATCGCGCTTTCTTGTCCCGCTCCTTACCTGGCTGCTGCCCCATGCAGATCGCATAACGATAGAACTGGCCCATATAGCAATCAGGAAATCAGTGCATTTCTTTGAATATGGTTTGCTGGCGTTCCTGCTGTTAAGGGCCTTCCGCGGTGGAAGCAGGGCATGGAAACTGGAATGGGTAGTGTATTCCGGCATTATCTCCCTCGCATATGCAGCGCTTGATGAATCTATGCAGGCATTCCTGCCTCTCAGGACCGGCCAGTTTTCAGACTGGATGATCAACGCCGCAGGAGTTTTCTGTACGCTCGGGTTTATATCACTGAAATTCCGGATGGTTGCAGGAGTCAAAGAGCCGGGCTGACAGACATTCCGGCCAAGAACATGACTCCGGAACTGTCATTTATAATTGTCGAATATAATTCCCTCATCGATCTGAGGAGGTTCATAGATTCCCTGCACCCACCGCTGGAACAACAGCCCGCTGTCGCTGAAGCATTCCCTGGGGTGACATGGGTATTCAACAAGGAAAACATCGGGTTTGCGGGGGCGGTGAACGCCGGAATGTCACAGGCATACGGCGCGTGTATGGTAATCGCGAACGCAGACGCGTTATTCAGGAACGGGAGCCTATCTTCAGCATACCGGTATCTGATGAAGCACCCTGATGTCGGGATAATCGGTCCAAAAATCATTGACGCTGAAGGGAACATCCAGGACTGCTGCCGGAGGTTTATGACCCCGAAGAGGTTTGCTGTCCGTCTCGTAAAAAGGGTGCTCTTTCAAAGGTTCTTTCAACAGGTATTCGGCCTACCATATAAAAAGCTATCTGCGGTTTCTCAGAAAACACGGCATATTCACGGGAACGAGGAAGTGAACCCTCACCCGCCCGCCATCCTTGTGTGTCTGTGTGAAAAGAAAGCTTCTTAACTGCCTGCCTTGATTCGTTGAGATAGGTTCTCAACAAACCTGATTACCTTTGTGCTCCGGAATAAGTGGCCGGAACGATCCCGAACAACTGTTCGCCATCACCGGAATCCGCACTCTAAACTCAAATCTTATCTATTCAGGGGTAATACACATATGATCGCGCATGAAAAACATCATGTCATTAAATGCCATTTCGTCGTTTACAAAAAAAGAATCTGTATCCACATATCTTCCGTACGGCGTTGTGCTTCTCATCGTAGGGACTCTCATATATGCAATACGTCCTTATCCTGTCGATGATTTTCTTCGGCACATAAGATACAGCGATTACAAACCCCTCGGCGGATATGCTTTTATGTTTCCGCACTCCTACTTCGAAACATTCCATTTCAATCCGTGGTACGGGTTCGATCTTATTGCCGGGATAGTAAAAAAAGCTCTTGGCCAGAACAGAACAGTAATTACTTATGAAATTGCCTTCACCTGTCTGTTCATCGTAGCAATGCTTTTTAATTTCAGGACCTCCCGGAAAAGCAATCTTTTTCCGATTACTCTTATCATTCTCTTTACCTTTTTGAGTTATGGGTTCTATAGGATAGGACTGATACGTCCCGCTATCCTTATGAGTGCATTCCTGTTATTCGGCATTTCCGGCAGGAGATTTGCCCCGGGGGTTCTTCTTGCAATTGTCTCTGCATTTTTTTACTGGCTTTTCTGGCTTTACATG
>VGWX01000178.1 GCA_016873615.1 Nitrospira sp.
GTCTAAAGAGGCTGGTTTCTTTTGTCTACTGCGGGAATGGTTTTTGTAGGAAGAATGCGGGGCGTCCGGATAAACCGACTTCTTACCGAGCCAGGCCATTATCTCACTTTCCTCAAACCGTATAAGTTTTGTACTTAACTTCCTGTGTGGGATGATCTTTTTGGAGGTCCAGGAGTAAAGCGTAGACTTTGTTATTCCAAGAAGCTGTGAGAGTTCTCCTATGCTGAGCAATTTCTCCATTGATGATTTTTCTCCTTTGGAAGGCTTGCAGGTGCTTATGGTGACCAGTTGAGGCAAATTATTTGGTTTGCGTCAACTATGTTTCTTAATATAAGCGCAATTTTCCTGTGTTACAAAATCAAAAGGTATATTATTCTGCATCACAGCAACATTTAACCGGTCCAGAGTGAATTTAGATTTTGTCTCGCCTCTATCATCTTTATAAATATTACTCACCGTATCGCCTCTAAGATGAATTCCCGAAAAAAAATCTAAGGAATGATGTGATCTTTATCTATTTGGCCCAAGCGATAAGGCTGTCCATTGCAAATCTTATCGCTGCACCCTTCTGTCCTTGCCCTGTAAGCTGCAAACCCTGCACATGCCGACAATCCTCGATGCGATCCTGTCGTCGAGTTTTTCCCGGATCTCTTCGATGCTCAGATTTGAGGTTATGATGGTCCTCAATTCCTCCCTGTAGCGCCTGTCCATGATCGTGTAAAGGGTCTGCAAGACCCAATCAGAAGTCTTTTCAGCGCCCAGATCATCAACAATAAGCACATCGACCCAGCTGTATTTGTCGATGACGGCCTTCTCCGACAGTGCATTGTCACCATATGTTTCCCTTATTTCAAGGAGAAGTTCCGGAACCGAAATGAACAATGGCATCTTTTGAAGATCTATCCTGAAGGTCCCGGAATGATTCCTGAGCGGGGTATTGAGAATCATCTCGCGCATCAGGGCTACTGCAAGATGCGTTTTTCCAACGCCTCTGCTGCCGCTAAGGAATATTCCTTCGCTGCTTTCTCTGAGTTTTTGCCATGGCGCCGGAAAGTCCGAGATCCTCGCGTTGAGAAATCTCCTTGGAACTCCTAGCTCTCTTAGGTAAGAATCTATCTGCTCGGCGATCTCGTTCTTGATGGCCTTTATTTGAATCAGTCTTTTCTCCCTTTCTTCTTTCTCCTGACAGACAGGGCAATAGGTTATAGAAGAGAGTGTAATAGGGTTTACAATCACCCTTACCTCGGAGTCACAAATTCCGCAGGACGTCGTCAATTGCTCTTTGAATACAGCAATAATATCCATCCAGTATGGTGTGTCTCTCAGTGCCTGTGCCTGCTCCTTGGCCTTTTCAAGGTCATTCCTCAGAAGTGAGCACTTCACCAATTCCATCGTATTTGCCGCGCTTGTTCGCTCCGTCGTTTCCAATATTGCCTCCTATTCTCCAGTTGAGGTAAGACTCGAATTTATTTGAAAACAGTGTTTCCGGTCTTAAATAATTCTGCATATTTGGTTCTTTTCCCCATGAGGCAGTCATGTTATCAATGACTTTCTTGAAATCTGGTAATCTGAACTCCTCTTCCCATCGTGCCTTTATAAGCTGCCGGGTTTTTGGCCTCTGGTGCTTGTACGAGGAGCCGATTTTTAGGTTCAGATACGAGATGATTTCCTCATAGGGAATGCCTTCTTGAGGGGGGGAGGGTATATATTTATCTTTTCCCTTATTTTGAATCCTTATATGTGAATCCTTAGGGTGCCTACCAGGCACTGGTTCCAGTGTCTGACAGGCATCGGTTAGTGACCGGTGGGCACCGGTGTCTGTGTGGCACCGGTGTTTGTCAGTCACGGGTGACTGAGAGACACTGGCCGACTTCCAATGCTTTTTGTCTATAAGCCAGTACCTATTGCCCTTACCATCGGTTTTTTCTCTTCTGATGATGTTGAAATCTTCCAATACCTGTAATGCCCTTATGACCTGCCGCCGTGAGATATTCAGTTTTCTGCTTAGGAGCGGAATAGACGGGAAACAGGTCTGATGTGATATGTCCGCATGCCGGCAGAGGGCTATATACACGCCCGTTGCATAAATGCCACAGATCTTTGCGTGTCCGTTCAGATATGCATCATCTACTACGAACTGCTCTTTCTTTCGAATGTCCCGTATTTCAAATTCTTTCTCTTTCATTCCCTAAAACGTCCTTGCACACCTTCTTGTACGATATGTTGTGTGAGCCCCTGTTGTTCCATATACTCTATGACCGCGATATGTCTTGATTTAATTAGTGGGCAATTTTGTACTTAGTGTCGTTTCTCAGATTAATCAATTATTACCTTCTTCTTCTTGCGCGGGATGATTTCTGCAGGGCTACGATATTCTGCACAAAAGCGGTTTATATTTACAGCTTAAGGCTGGTATGCCAGCTAATGTACGACTTACCGAAGACCCGTTTACACCGAGACGCCGCGCTATTTAGGCTTTTGGAATGCTTTGTGGGTTCGCGACTTACGAGAGAAGGCCCCATCTCGGGCAGCCAGATCTTGTTTCAGCCATATCATACGCCCACGCAAGTTAAAATATTGCATGTTTTGCACCGATACAGGGAATCTGACAAGCCCAGTCTCGAGCTTCACAATAACAATGGAACAAATGATAATTATGATCAATACCCCCATTTCTATTTACGTAGAAACCCAGAACCTTATTATTTTCCCTTGCTTCCTCCAAGACCCCGGGCATAAGAAGCTTAAAATCATTAATTCTTCTTTGGCCTAATATAAAGGCTTTTCTAGTTGCCACGTTT
>VGWX01000179.1 GCA_016873615.1 Nitrospira sp.
CGCTTCTCGGACAGAATATACAACTATACTGGCCGGGATTCCTTCTATCGATTGCATTGACACTCCTAATTTTCGTATCCGGCCTCAGATACTTCCGTAAAACAGAACGCACCTTCGCGGATGTGATATGACCGAAGGTCAAATGTGGAATTGTAAAATGTTAAATTAGTTGGAACAGATACAGAAAAGATTTATTCTGAAACGAATAAACTTTTAAAAAATATCAGGCTATATCTAAAGATGTCTAAAGCTGTTAATCCTTATGGAGACGGCAAAGCAGCAGAACGAATCATTAAAGATTTGCAGTAAGCATGTCACAGATTTTTCTAATTAAGCTGATGCAATGATTTATAATAAGACTAAACAATTAAACAGAGGGGGTTTATGATGCCGACGATCATTGAAAGAGAAAAAAAGAAAGAGCACCTCTATATAGAGAAAAAAAAAGGCGTTTGTGGCGGTGAGCCTGTGATTAAGAAAACAAGAATCAGTGTCCGTCTTATTGCTGAGCTGGAGAAAGCAGGACATTCAGCAGATGAAATCGTTACTATGTATCCACATATTAAACATGCCCATGTCTATGATGCACTCTCCTATTATTATGATCATAAATCAGAAATAGACAAGTTTATTGCGGAAAACAAAGAAAGCTATTGGATGGAGAAAACTAAAGGTGAGGGTTGGAGAAAATAAAGCTTTACATTGACGAAGACCTCACAGATCGCTTGGCGATTGCTTTGAGAAGCAGAGGATACGATGCGATTAGCGCTCACGAGGTCGAAATGAGGGGAGTTACTGATAAAGAATAATTGGAATATGCTTCAAAACAGAATCGAGTTATTTTAACAAGGAATACAGGACACTTTATCTCATTACAGAGAGAATATTATAAAAAGGGATTACAGCTTGCAAGGAAAGTCTTGACAAGCTTCTCAGCTTGCCTGCTTTTAGGCTTGTTGTTATCATAAATATACAGTTGAAAGAACTTCGAGGAGGTTTGTATGAAATTTAAGGTAGTGATAACCTATGATGCAGAATATAGTGGCTACGTCATAGACGTGCCGGAACTTGTCGGGTGTATGAGTCAAGGCAAGACAATAGATGATGCCTTAGTCAACATAAGAGATGCTATTAAGGGATGGCTGGAAGTTGAAAGGAAGCATGGCAGATCAGATATTATTGAGCCTAAAGAAGTATTTTTAGGAGAAGTTACCGTTTAAGTGGGAATCCTCTCGAATATCTCAGGTAAAGAAGCTGCAGAAATCTTTTGCAAGTTCGGCTATGTCCTGGATCATCAGACCGGCAGTCATATGATTCTTTACCATGAATCAAGACCCACCCTGTCAATCCCAAATCATAAAGAGTTAGCCCCGGGTTTATTGCGGGGACTGATAAGAAAAAGCGGCTTGACTGTTGAAGAATTCTTAAAAGCAAAATAATATTTAAATATTTCTCATTTGAATTATCAAAATCAACAAACGCTATCAATTCAGTTAACGCTATGATGAAAATAGAACCGTCCCCTTTTATTTATACTTTTAAGGCTTTTGAGTAGGATTACAGAGCCGACAACAGGCAGGATGGAGATAATGGTATAATGATCAAAAGATGTGATGAGGCGGAAAAAGCAATAACAGGCGACGAAGCTGCATATAAACAAAACAATCACAGGTGGAGATAATTTTCTTGAATAGGCGTACTGAGAAAAAAGTTGAGAAGCTTATACAGAAAATGGTTCGCCGTATTATTGTCCGATTTCAACCTGAAAAGATCATTCTCTTTGGTTCACATGCCCGCCGCAGTGCTAACCCCGACAGCGATGTCGACCTGCTGATTGTAATGCCGGTAATCGGAACTAAAAGGGATGCACAGTTGAAAATACGTTATGCGCTTCACGATATCCGCATGCCAAAAGATATTATCGTAAGCGACCCTTCAGAATTCGCATGGCGTAAAGACGTAGTCGGCACTATTGAATGGCCTGCATCACACGAAGGGAAAGTGCTCTATGAAAAAGTCTGAACATATCCACCGCGTTATATATGAGTGGATTGTAAAGGCTGAAAATGATCTCAGGAATGCGTCCTTTACCCTAACTATGGGCGATGATTGCCCAACAGATACCGTTTGCTTCCATGCACAGCAATGCGCCGAGAAGTATATCAAAGCGCTGCTTGTTTATAAAGGGAAACCTTTATCAAAAACGCATAACCTGTCAATCCTTATTGCTCAATTACCTGCAACTACTCCATTGAGACTAACAGCCGAAGAGCAGGAAATATTGACTGAATATGCAGTTGCAACCCGATATCCGGGTGATATTGAGGAAATTACTCTTGCTGAAGCCAGGAAGGCTGTCAGGCTTGCCCGGAAAGTTAGGAAAGCGGTTAGGGGTTTGCTCCCAAAAGAAGCGCTGACAACTAAAAGAAAGCAGAGCAGGTAACTTGCTTCAAAAGTTGGGGCTGTATTTACGCTCTCATTTTCATTGTTTTTACACCTTTGATATTTCACTTTTAACATTTCACAACAATTATGAGCGACATTGTCATTAAAGTCGAAAACCTCGGCAAAAAATATCTAATCAAACACGAGCAGCGTGAGCGATATACTGCTTTGCGTGATGTTATGACCAAAGGTGTTAAGCGAATGTTCAATCGTGGAATTGTTCAACCATTCAAACGCCTTGCCAATTCAACAACTCAACAGTTCAACGATTTAACATCT
>VGWX01000180.1 GCA_016873615.1 Nitrospira sp.
GTAGCCGATAATGCAGGGAATGTTTATGTTGCCGATTCACAGCTCAGCAAAATTTTTGTCTTTGACGTTGAAAAACAAGACCTGCGATTTCTGGGGCAAGATAAACTTCAAGTGCCCATAAGCCTTGCTGTAGACAATAAAAGAGGAATTATATTTGTTACGGATTCAGGAGCCGACAAGGTGTTTTGTTTTGAAAAGAATACCGGAAAAATCGTTATGTCGCTTTCACCAACCGGGAAATTTAATAACCCATCAGGTATTGCCTACGATGAAGACAGAGGAAAACTGTATGTATCCGACACCAAGAATCATATGATCAGGACATTTGATAAAGAGGGGAAGCCTCTTTCTGTGATTGGGAAAAGGGGCAGTAATGATGGCGAATTCAATTCCCCTACTTATCTGGCCCTTGACAAAAATGGAAAGCTTTATGTTGTTGATACCCTTAACGGCAGGGTTCAGATATTCGATCCGGAAGGAAAGTTTTATAAAAAGTTCGGAAGATTGAGTGATACGCCCGGCAACTTCTCAAGGCCGGCAGGTATCGGGTTAGATTCAGAAGGACATATATATGTGGTTGATACAGCATTCAACAACTTCCAGATCTTCGATGAAAACGGAAGGCTTTTGTTATGGATAGGTAAAGCTGGGACAGGAGCGGGTGAATTTTATCTTCCGACAGGAATGTATGTAGACACTCAGGACAGAATTTATGTAACTGATACATTTAACAGAAGAGTGCAGGTTTTTCAGTATCTTAAGGAAAAGAAATAACTAAAACTGAAAAATGTTTAAGGACTGATGAGTTAAATTTTTTAAGAGGGATACTCTGTTGAATCGAAAAAATCGACTCTCTTTTTTAATTATGCTTCCTTTTTTTTTTAATCCTTCTCCTGCCTGAAAAACCCGAGGCTCAGATGGCAGCAGCCCCTTATTATACCTATATGAAACGGTTCCGTTTTGCTGGTCTGGTGGAGCTGACATATCGTGATTACAGCGTTTCATCAACGTATTATGGAAAGAAATCGGAAAGAGATCAAGCAAGCTTCGAGCAGCGCTACAAGCTCGGTCTTCAGGGATATATATACCATCCGAAACTTATGAACTTCAGGACAAGCGTCACCTTCAAAAAAGAAAATATAGATACTGATTCAGGCAATAATCAAGAGGGAAAAGATATCATTTATGATTTTTCAGCTTCCTTTCTTGAGACCAGACCTTTATCTCTGGATATTTATGGTTCAAAGACCGACTCTAAAATAGAAGCACGGGGAATCTCACCCTACGACATTACTTCAAATAATTATGGGGCAAGACTCTCTTTCAAACATAGGGGATACCCTTCTGTAAGACTTGAGTATTATCACTGGGATTATACTATTGAGAGAGAAAAAGGCTTCAGGGTTATGGATGATGATGAGGAGGATTATTACGATGAAGAAGAAGATTCAGGCGGCGGAGGGCTTATTGTCGGGAAAAAAAGGGTAAAGGAAAAGATATCTGTCGACAGGTTCACTCTGAATATAAAAGGATTTCTGAAGGCTATAAAGACGAATTATAATATAAACGGGTATTTAACGGATTATTCAAGTTCTTACAGGAAATACAAGGCGAAAAATCTGACAGTGAATACTTTTACCGTATTAAAACAAGAAAATATGGTTTCTACGAATTTTAACTACTCTGATACAGATATTCTTAAACTGACGAGGTTCGCGACAAATGCACAATTAGCCCCCATAGGCAAACTACACCACAGATATGCATATGAATTTATCACATCTGAAACTGAAAGGGAAAATATAGATTCACATGCGGTCAGTAGCTATTTGCGCTACAGATTTTCAAGGTTGGCCTTTGCTACAGCAAATTTCCGTTACAAGTTTGGAAAACGAAACGGGGTCAGCGAGGATTCATATGATATTAATATGGCTCTGAATTACGGCAGGCCGGTAAGGGCTTATGACTTTACTTCCTACTATAAGTTTAATCTCAGTAAGGAAGAGAGACGCGGAGAATATAAGTTACTCGAAAATTCTCTGGGCGTAGGCCTGTCAACCAGAAAAATCGCATGGGGGAAGATATACACAAATTATGATTTTGCATTCAGGAATATTGATTCTTCTTCTGATGTTTCTTATTTTGGAGAATCGGAAGATTATGACATGGTATCGCAAAAAGCTCATTCCCTGGAACATAGATTCAGGTTAGGAATAAACGGAAGGGGACCCGGAAGGGCAGACTGGAATATTGAGGGTGAAGTGAGAATTTTTGATTCAGAATTAAATGATTATGGAAGCGGGTTCTGGGTAGGAGAAGAACAATGGGCTGACAGAATCAGGCATTATACCATCTCAGGGGACATCGCCTATCCTCTCGGACGGAGGGGAGTTGCCACTGTCAGGGCAGGTTATACTACCGGAACTACCAACTCAGAGCCTGTAGAGAAATATTATTATGAAGGCCGTATCAATTACCGTATCCTCAGAAACCTGAATCTTTTAGCCTGGTGGAGAGAGGAATTTCGCAAAAAGGGATGGTGGGCCGGAAGTCCTATTGTCGCAAGCTACATAAGGGACTTTGGATGGAAGATTAGAGAATATAAGATTGAGCTCTATTATATAATATACAGGACGACACTTTCTCTGGAATATAATGCATACCGGTCAG
>VGWX01000181.1 GCA_016873615.1 Nitrospira sp.
GATCGAAAGTCCCAAGGGGAGTACGGTCTGTCACACCCGTGGTTAAGTTCATTGTTAATTTACCCTATCCTCTATCATACAAGGGGAGAGGGCAAGGGTGAGGGTGTGTGGCTTTACTTATGAACTCCTTTTTATATCTTCATACTCTTAACTGCATTCGCCACCTTAGCCACTTTAACCATCTCCTTTACATCGTGAACACGGATGATATTAGCTCCATTAATGATAGAGATGGCAGTTGCTGCAGCAGTGCCCTCAAGCCTCTCTCCTGCAGGGACATCGCCGAGTATCATGCCTATAAATGCCTTTCTTGACGGACCGACCAGAACAGGTCTTTCGAGCAGGGTGAAGTTATAAAGGTTATGGAGAATCTCAAGGTTATGTTCAAATGTCTTTCCAAAGCCTATGCCCGGGTCAATGATTATCATGTCCTCTGCAATCCCCGATTCTTTTGCTGCCCTGATGCTGTCTCTGAGATAATCCATTATCTCAGGTATCAAAGCCTCGTATGCGGGATTTTTCTGCATGTCTTTTGGCGTTCCTTTTATATGCATTATGACAACAGGAACTTTATATGCTGAAACAACCTTCGGCATCTCACAGTCGAATCTCAACCCGCTGATATCATTTACCATTGCTGCACCGGCATCAAGCGCCCTATTTGCCACTTCTGATTTGTATGTATCTATGGATATCGGGGTATTAATCTCTTTAGTGAGCGCCTCAATAACAGGAAGCGTGCGCCTCAGTTCTTCTTCGATAGCTAATGGTTGTGAGCCGGGCCTTGTTGATTCTCCTCCGATATCAATAATATCAGCGCCGTCTTCCGCCATCTGAATCGCTCTTTTAATCGCAGTTGATTTATCAAAATACTGACCGCCATCAGAAAAGGAATCCGGTGTAACATTCAGGATTCCCATGATGTACGTTTTTTGTGAGAAGTCCAAACAGTAATTTCTCCAGGAAAGTTTCATTGGTTTTATTATATTTTATCCAGAGGACTCCGTACACCTAAAATATTCTTCGACGCTTTGTCATAAATACCTTGTTATACCAATTACGTATATCCTGATATTACCTATGTTTTGCCAACTAAGGAAATAGCTAACCAGTTATTATAAATGGCGATTGAATTATTTCGAAATTTACTGTGGTATACTTTTGTCAGATAAAACCAATTGCGTATAATCACTGTTAGGCAACTGAGGGAGTATGAACAAGGAAGACATACTTAAGGAAATTAAGCGCACGGCTCAAGAAAATGGTGGTATGCCACTTGGTCAGCAGCGGTTCCTCCGTGAGACTGGAATCAAGAAAAGTGACTGGTATGGAAAAATCTGGGCGCGCTGGGGAGATGCCATCAGTGAAGCCGGTTTCTCTCCAAACTCATTGCAGACCGCATACGATGTCAATGTGCTTTTTGAGCGTTACGTTCAGCTTGTTCGGGAATTAGGTCGTCTTCCTACTGATGGGGACGTGAAGTTAAAAGCGAGGTCAGACTCAACATTCCCGAGTCACTCTACTTTTCTTCTCAGGTTTGGTTCAAAGTCAGAACTTGTCAGGCAACTTGTCGAACAATATCATAGCCTTGAGGGGTATGAGGATATCGTTCGACTATGCGGTCAGTACAGTCCGCGCAAAGAAGATGCCTCCAACGAATTGGAGCCGGGGAAAATCGGTTTTGTCTATCTAATCAGGCACGGTTCACGCCGCGAATATAAGATTGGAAAAACGTTTAATCCCGTGAGGCGGGAAGGCGAAATCATTCTTCAACTCCCGGAAAAAGTCGAACCAATCCATTACATAAAGACCGATGACCCATCCGGAATCGAAAGTTATTGGCACACCAGATTTGCCGACAAACGGAAGGAAGGGGAATGGTTTGATCTTACTTCCTCTGACGTCCAAGCATTCAAAAAGTGGAAGCGAATCCTTTGAGATGAGTATCACGTCATTCAGCCGGATGCGGTACCTGCACCGGTTAATCCAGGTCGTTATATACGTTATTACCATACAAATAGCCATACATTTATATTGCTTTATGTGCCGGTTTGTAGTATTGTAGATTTATGGACAAAGCCCGCTTCGAATGGGACGCGGAGAAGGATAAGGAAAACCAGTCTAAACATAAGGTTTCTTTTTTATTGGCTCAATATGCATTTCTTGATCCCCTCCGTGTTATAGCAGAAGATATCAACCATAGTACAGAAGAAGAAAGATATTATTGTATTGGCCGTGTCGATGACAGCATAATGACTGTGAGATTCACATATAGATCTAATGTTATACGTATCTACGGAGCAGGATATTGGAGAAAAGGGAGGAGGATTTATGAAGAACAAAATAAAATATACCGAAGAACCAATGGGCAAACTGAGAGTCGTTAAGGACTTTCTACCACCACCGGATCAGCTGGTTTTAAAGGAAGAAAATGTCAAGGTAACTATAGCTTTGAAAAAATCGAGCGTTGATTTTTTCAAAAAGAAGGCGAAAGAACATCATACGTCATACCAAAAAATGATCCGTCAGGTTATAGACTGGTATGCTTCACGATATCAAAAGAGCGCCTAACACTT
>VGWX01000182.1 GCA_016873615.1 Nitrospira sp.
CCCCCTCTTTCCGCACTCAGGCGGATCTGCCGGGGCTGAAACCCAAGAGGGGGTGGAGTGTTTCCCCCTCTTAAATAAAGAGGGGGTTAAGGGGGAGTTATTTATTTCAGAGCTTTTGTTTGATGTGAGCCGATGAAGCCGTCTGCGCCGGTGATGATGATGGGTTTATTTTTCAGAGTCATTATTTCAGCAGACTTCCTCAGTGAGGCGGGGAAAATATTGTTTTTGGATTAAGGTGAAGCAGTGGGTGTCAGGTCTTGAAATATCATTTTTCATCATAGCATCATTTTACTATCAGTTTTTGTTTGTGATAAAGTTACTAATGGATACATTTACTATGCCATATTATTTGTCATTCCGACTCTTGTCCCGGCATTCTCCGGGATCGGTTCGGAATCCTTCTTTAACCATTTGATTTCTAAAGAAAGATTCCCGACGCACTTCGCTTGCGAGAATGACAGCCATGAGGCTTTGTTAAGTTATGTCTTAGTAAGTATTCTATTTTATGATCTTTTTCAAGAGACGAATAAAACTATTAATAACCCGGCAATTAAAGTTGTCATCCTGAACGGAGTGAAGGATCTCGTAACAGCATGAAAAGCCGAGATTCTTCGCATAGCTCAGAATGACATCATTGCAGTATTTACTTGCCGGTTTAATAATATCCCTTTTTAGTTTTTCATGGGTTCCGTGTATTTTCTCTGTAAGCCTTTTCAGCCTCTCGCTGTCAATTTCAAATCCATATATGTTTCTTACGACATGTCTGAATGCAAGATATTCTTCAAGGAGTTTTGTCTCACTGTTGGAAACGTGTATCTTCTTATTCGGTTACAGCATGTTAATTTTCTCAATGCCCAGGACTTTACAGAGACGGGTCAGGGTGAATAACGTGATGTTTTTCTTCCCTTCTTCTATTCTGGAAATATCCGGCTGTTTCATTCCGATCCGGAGAGCCAGCTGCTTTTGGCTCAATCCTTTCCGGATTCTTGCCTCCCTGATTTCCATGCCGACCGCACGAAATGTGCTTGATGTCCTCCCTATTGTCTTTGTCTGTTTTTCACGAGCAGATTCCGAAATCTGTTCATAGATTGTCTCCCACCAGTCTCTGAAGACCGACCTACGCATATGCTTTATCCAGTATGTTCTGATCTTCGGCCAGATTTCAACAAACTGTTGCTTTGGAATAAGAGAAAATACTTCTTTTGGTTTGTCGCAGCGCGACAGAAGAGTGACAGCGCGCTCAGGAAACCTGGGATGAAGCGGGTCCGTCAGGATCTCCTTTGTCTCTTTCAGTGCTTTTTCATTCAGACCCCAAAAATACTTTTCAATACTCATTCCCCAATAACCTCTCTTAAGAATGTCTTTATCTCATTTTCCAGATACAGAATCATTTCTTTGGAGTTGAACTCCGATTCATAAATGTCCAAATCCATAAACGCCAGTTTGATGTCCTGTCTTGAAAATGTTCTGTACCAGTGGACGATTCCTCTCTGTAATAGTGTTGGAACATTTTTCAGGAATGTGTGTAAAGGCTTTATTTGTTTTGAAAGCATATAGATGTCAAAGACATCTCTTGCTTCCTTGCGGCCCACCATGATCTGTCTGCCTGTCTCATCGGTTTCGGGCTGAGTCCCGGAAATTGCGGCTATTTTCTGAAAATATATATTTTCCACACTGTACACTCTGACCCCTTCTATCTTCCGGATCACGGGTCTTTCGAAAAGAACGTCCTCAACAAAATCAATCTTCAATGGCCTGATAGATCCCCTGACCGGCAAGGTATAAAATCTGACCCTGGCTCTCTCTCCTGCAGTAAGCTCGGAATCCAGAGATATTGTCCTCTTTACATTTATTTCGAACGCAGAGAGCAGGTTCTGTATCTCGGTTACATCATACTTTGGCGAGAAGAAATCCAGATCAGCAGAAAACCGATGCTGCAAATAATATAATTCCAGGGCTGTGCCGCCGGCCAGCGCAAAATGCCTCGCTTCTCTCGAAAAGACATCGAGAATCTGTTTCTGCATATCTCTGATCTTTGTGTCCATAGTATTATAGCCTTTAATCTATTTAATAATAGTTTAAAAGCTATATATATTATTGTCAAGTATCAAAGAAAATCAAAGAGACCCTTCTTGATTTTTAAGCAATGAGCGGAGCTACGAAGAGAGATGCGAAAAGCGCAAGGAACAAAAATGGCTTATAAATTTATCGAATCTTAGAGTCAGGTCTTGAAATATCATATTATCTTTAACCTTTAGCACCTTCTTCGACCAATGCTTCTGTCAGAAGTGTTCTTATAAACCCATCTGCACTGATTATTAAAATCTGTTTGTTTTTCATGTCGATGATTTATGATATTTTGTTGCTGGGTTTATCATAAAGTTGTAACTATAGCGACAGGGAATTCATAACCTCCCTCTTTCTTAAAAGTAACTCATGAAATGGTTATGCAGCAATTAAAATATTCTGCATTTTTTCTTCCAACGCTTTAATCATATTCTGGATTGCTTCAACTTCTTTTTCATCGAAGTATTTTTCACCGCATCGGGAACAGAC
>VGWX01000183.1 GCA_016873615.1 Nitrospira sp.
GGAAGGATGGTCAATATTTGTTGCATACGGTTCCTCGGATGTTCTTGCTGAAGCCATATTTTATCGTATGAGTGTATTTGTACCTAAAAATAAGTCGGGGAGAAATGATATTATTGCGGGCTTATAGTATTGTCTGGGGTCCATAATAAGTAGGAACCAATTCTTTTATCTGGGCAATGATATTCTCACTTCCCATACTATTTCGGGCTGTATTAATTAATATTTCTGTTTTCGTGATATATTCAGGTCCAGGGTTATCTTTACTTCGGGCAATAAAGATTTTCTCGTGTTTGGTAGCTGTCGTTCCTTCTTCAGCAGTCAGAAGCTCTTCAAAAAGTTTCTCTCCCGGCCTCTTTCCGATATAAACAATAGGAATATCCTTGTTCGGAACCAGACCGTAAAAACGAATTAAGTCCTGAGCGAGGTCGAGGATTTTTACAGGAGCTCCCATATCCAATACAAAAACCTCCCCGCCCTCTCCCATAGCCCCCGCCTGTAAAACTAATCCAACGGCTTCCCGGATACTCATGAGGTATCTTTTCATTTCTGGATCGGTAATTGTGATCGGACCGCCTTTTTTAATCTGTTCTTTGAATATCGGTATAACACTTCCTCTACTCTCTAATACATTCCCAAAACGAACAGAAACAAATCTTGTGTTTTTATCATTTAGACATCTGAGCAGGTTTTCAGATATTCTTTTTGTCGCACCCATTATGCTGGTAGGATTTATTGCCTTATCAGTTGATATGAAGATGAATTTTTCCACATTATATTCCGCGGAAAGGATCGCAGTTGTTCTTGTCCCTTCAATGTTGTTCAGTACAGCCTCTCTCAGATTCGTTTCCATAAGTGGCACATGCTTATAAGCAGCCGCATGAAAAATTATCTGTGGTAAATTACGTGAGAAGATGTCCCTCATGCTAATCATATCTTTAACATCTGCTATTACCGCTGCAACCGGTGTTTGGGAGAACCGTTCCTTTATCTCCCGGTCTATATAGAAAAGTTCTGTCTCTCCTGTATCAACCATAACAAGAACTGCCGGGTCAAAGCTTGCAATCTGTCGGCAGAGTTCTGAACCTATTGATCCGCCTGCCCCAGTTACCAAAATACGCTTACCCGTCAAATAGGATGCGATGTTTTCGGTCTCTATTTTTACAGGCTCTCTTCCTAAAAGATCCTCAGGGGTTATTTCCCTTACATCAGATAGGGCTGCCTCGCCGGAAATGATATGGAACAGCCCTGGAAGAATTTTTACATTCCTGATGCCGGACTCTCTCACATATTCCATGATTTTCCTTAATTCAGTAGAAGACGCCGAAGGTATGGATATGATAATCTCATCCACTTCAAAGTCTTTCACTATTTGTGGTATCTCTTCCTGACCGCCCATAACATTGACACCATGTATTATGCTTCCCTGTTTATCCGGGTCGTCATCGATAAATGCTACCGGGATATAATGTGAAATGGGAGAAGTTTTCATCTCTCTTACCAGTTGTTCACCCGCCCTGCCTGCCCCAATCACAAGGACTTTTCTCCCTTCCTTCTCCTTCAATTGCGGGAAATAGAAGAATCGAAAAGCCAGTCGTATCCCTGAACTCACGATGCAGGTAAGGAAAAAATCAATCATAATGATCGACCTGGGGAACCCTTTAAAGAATGCAGTATCTCTTAATACAAGACTCATGAAAGCGAATAGCAATGAAGCTATTGCGACTGCCTTGAATACAACTGCAAGCTCATGCACTGACGTGTACCGGAAGGATATGTGATACAGCCGCAAGATCCAGAAGATAACCAATTTTAAAGGAATTACCGTGAGGATAAGGAAGGTGATCTGGGGTAAATAGATGCTGTCTATGCGGTCAAGCCTCAGGAGATAAGAGAGCAAAATAATTCCAGCAAAAAAGACCGCTTCGCCGGTCGGTACAAGAATCCTTTTAAACTTTCTTGCCCGGTCTATAACAATCCCGATGCTCTGCTTCATTTGAAGAGTATCTCCCATATCGTTTGAAAAAAGATTTTAATATCAGTCCGCAGGCTCATTTCCGAAAGGTATTGCCTGTAGAGCTTTATTTTTTCGGGCATCACCTCATTAATATAGCCTTCTTCAACATTCTGAAACCTGCTCAGGATATCTTCTTCATTCCTGAAGGTAATCAGGGCATAATCAGTCATTCCAGGTTTTATTTTTAGTATATCGCTATATTCCCGTGCGAATATATCTATATATTTTTTCACCTCAGGCCGCGGTCCGATGACACTCATGTCGCCTTTGACAACATTCACCACCTGAAGCATTTCATCAACCTTAAATTTTCTCAACAATCTTCCTGTTTTCGTTATCCGGGGATCATGCGCTGTTGTAACAGGCGGTCCGATTTTCGCTGCGTCTTTCACCATGGTCCTGAATTTATAGAGCCTGAAGGGTTTGCCGTTTTGCCCTATTCTGTCCTGGCTGAATAGTATAGGGCCAGGGGTATCAAGTTTAATGAGAAGCGCGGAAAAAAGAT
>VGWX01000184.1 GCA_016873615.1 Nitrospira sp.
CTGTATCTGCCGAGCTTGTCAACGCGCCGCAGGAAACTGAAGTCACGTTCGTCTGGATAAGAAAAGTGTAATATAAAATGTCCGCTCTTTTCAAAAAAATTTTCAAATGTAGGTTCACATACAATATAACTGTTTTTCCCTGATTTCTCCTGTCTTTATATCCCGTGATCTGCATTTCAGGGATGTCAAGGGCGGGCTCTGCCCGTGCCGAAGGCATCGAAGACCCTTTACATCCAGAACGCATAAATCCTTTTGTTTATGGGGCAGATATATCTGCCCCTCTGCCTTCCGGCGAGGACAGGGCTTGGGACAGCGTCCCACGGTTTTGCCTTTATTAATCTCTTATGCTGCCAGGTATGTTTCTTCAAACATATTGGCAGACAATCCCTTTAATATCTTCCTTGGATAATTATTTATCCAATGTTCAATGCGTTTTATCTCTTCTATAGTATATTTACCGATGTCAGCTCCCTTTGGAATAAATCTGCGGATCATTTTGTTGATGTTCTCATTGGTACCACGTTCCCATGCGCTATAGGGATGTGCATAATATACCTTTGTTCTATATCCTTCTTTCAAAACAGATCTTTCAATATTTTCGAAGTCAAGATTCTCACAGCCATTGTCGCATGTTATCGACTTGAATGTCCTGGCAAAATCAGATCCCAGTTTCCTTTCCAGTTTGTCCAAAGCATTTACCACACCAACCTGTGACTTCGACGGCAGTTTGAAGATCAGCTCTTTACGGGTAACTCGTTCGCTTAAAACAAGCAGTACGTTTTTCGTGCCTTTTCCTCCTACCACTGTGTCCATCTCCCAATGACCTTTTTCTTTTCGATCGTTTATTTCTTCAGGCCTTTCTGCAATACTTGTACCCTTGGTATTGTTGATCGCTTTCCGAACCTTCTTGTGATCCTGCTTCTTCCCCGTCTTTTTGACAGGCAGGTCTTTATTCGTGATATTTAAAAACAGATTGCTGTCCAGATAGTTATACACCGTCTTGACACATATACTTGTTTCAAACATGAGTTCCTGATTTTGGATACCTTGAAGAGCTGCATACGGTGACATTGAGTTTTCTCCTATTTCTTTTTCCAGGTATTCGACAAGTTTATGGTCTTTGCCTATTTTTAATGCAGGACCTTTTGCAGTTGCGTTATTATCGTGTATTTGCTGGCCTATTTCAGCGCTGTATGATTCTCTTTCAGTAAGATCCGTATTAAGAAGCATCACCTTTCCTCTTTTTAGTTCTCTTGAAATTGTCTTTTCGCTTCTTCCGCCCAGCTGTTTTCCTATCTCAGACGATTTAAAACCTATTTTATGCAATGCTTCGATTTTTACCCTTTCTTCATAAATCAAGTGTTTCCCTTTGCGATCCTGTGTGTTATTATTTGACTGACTCATTTGAGATCCTCCCGTACTTTTTTTGTCTCGTAAACAATAGTGTACTTGAGTTTCTCATTTGAGTCATTATTTTAAAATCATCAATTGCATAGTGTTGCAATTCATGCGATACTAATACCATACAGCGCATGGTATGGAGGACAGCATGAACCGCAGCCGAAAAAGTGAATCTCGTAGGATAACCATATGGGAAGGAAAGAACGACTTGACACAAACACAATCGTTCATTAAAGGCAAGATTGAGGATCATTATGCCCAGCGTCACCCGAAGCTGAGCGACAGTGGCGAGGTGGATCTGATCAATTCGTTCATACCACCGAAATGTCCATTTTGCGATTCGGACAAGTTTAGGAAGTATGGATTTACAGCCAACGCTGTTCAACGTTATCGATGCACCTGTGACAAAACGTTCTTGCCTACAACAGGCACAATATTCGATGAGCATCGTATATCCATCAGTGAATGGATAGAGTATTGCATGAACCTGTTCCGACACGTGAGCATCTCCGTCGATTCGTGGAACAACAGGAATGCATTTTCAACGTCCAGATACTGGCTTCAAAAGGTGTTCCTGACGCTTCAAGGCTCTCAGGACGGCATTGTTTTATCCGGTGATGTATGGCTTGATGAAACGTATTATTCAGTCATCAGCAGGGATGTTGTTCGTCATAAGGATGGCAAGAAACTAAGAGGTATCTCCAAGAATCAGCTTTGTATCGGCGTTGCAACGGACAATAGACATATGCTTTTTCTTGTTGAAGGTTATGGTAAGCCATCTCAAAAGAAGACATTTGAGACATTCTATAACCACATTGCACCCGGTTCAACGTTAATCCACGATAAAGAGCAAGCTCATGCGAAGCTCATCAAAGTGCTTGCCTTGCAGAGCACAGTCTATGCTTCGGAAGAATTGAAGGGATTGCCAGATAAGGAGAATCCGCTTGAGCCTGTGAACCGGCAACACGCATTGATGAAACATTTTCTGAACGCTCACGCAGGTTTCCTTCGTGAGAACCTGCAAGGCTATCTGGATCTGTTTTCTTATGTTACAAATCCACCCTATGACCTTGCTGAAAAGGTCGACTCTTTGCTCAATTTGGTTTTTCAAAATCCC
>VGWX01000185.1 GCA_016873615.1 Nitrospira sp.
TCAAGGACGGGATCGAAAGTCCCAAGGGGAGTACGGTCTGTCACACCCGTGGTTAAGTTCATTGTTAATTTACCCTATCCTCTATCATACAAGGGGAGAGGGCAAGGGTGAGGGTGTATGGCTTTACTTATGAACTCCTTAATAATAGAAGAATGACACAGTACCTGTACCCGAAGACCATATTATTTTTACTCTTTCAATTTTTTCTTTAATCTTTCTATCTCCTCCTTGAGATCTTCATTTTCTTCTCTTATTTCTTTTATTCTTGCTTCCCTGCCCACAGCAATATCGTAAAACTCCTCGAGTTCTTTTACCCTTTTCCTGATCTCATCCTCTGCCTTTAGACGTTCCACGCGAATCCTCTTTTCTTCCATGGCATGGAGAACAGCAGGACCAAGACGCTTCAAATGTTGTTTTATCACATAATTCGTTGCGCCGGCTTTCATACATTCAACTGCAGTGTCTTCATTCACTGATCCGGTCACGATGATGAAAGGGGTGATGGGAGTTCTTTCCAGTGTCAATTTCAGGGCAGTCATGCCGTCAAAGGACGGCATTGAATAATCCGAAATGATGATGTCCGGCTTAAACTTATCAAGAGCCCTCAGGAAATCGTCCCTCGTCTCTACTCTTTCGAAGACACACGGTTTTAATACCTGTTGTATTTCCCTTTCATTTAATTCAGCATCTGTGGGAACATCCTCAACAATCAGAACACGATAAATAGTTTCCATAAGGACTCCTTAAAAAACAGCAATCTGCTACACTTTTATTTCAGAAATTCACTTTCGGGGGCTGGTTGACCAGCAGCCAGTATAAACCGGCATTACTCATTGCCTGTCGGAACGCATCGAACTGAACTGGTTTTACCACATAGCTGTTAGCTCCCAGGTCATATGCAGTCTGAATATCAGGGTCTTCCCGGGAAGAAGTCACGATCACTACCGGCAACTTTTTCGTTTTTTCGTTAGTTTTGATCTCCCTTAGAACATCGAGCCCGCCCACTTTCGGGAGCTTCAGGTCAAGAAATACCACTTTCATCGGTTTGCACGGATTGCGGTCTGCGAATTTTCCGCGGCAGAAAATGAAATCCAGCGCTTCCGCACCGTCTTCAGCAACAAAAAGCTGGTTCGCCAGGTTCTGCTCCTTTAGCGCCCTGACAGTCAGTTCCGCATCGGTCGGGTTATCTTCCACGATCAGGATTTCAACTGCGTCGAACTGGTTCATATCAATATTCTCCTTTTATTTGGGCAGCGAAAAGAAGAATGCCGCTCCTTTATCCGCTTCTCCCTCCGCCCATACTTTCCCGCCATGCCGGTGAATAACACGCTGCACAATCGCAAGCCCCACTCCGGTGCCTTCAAACTCCTTCTCGTTGTGCAGACGTTGAAAAACATTGAAGAGTTTACCGGCATATTGCATGTTAAACCCTGCACCGTTATCTTTGATGCAATACTCTGTCTGATCCTTTTCCTTCTTGCAGGTAATTGAAATAACTGCCCGCTCACGGTGTGAAGAGAATTTTATCGCATTTGCTATCAGATTAAACCAAACCTGTCTGATCAGCGTAGGATCGCCATATACATTGCATAGATCACTAAGTTGAAAATCTATCCGTTGCTGCATCTCCGGTGTGGTCAGTTCAAGGTACAATTCATTTGCCAATGCTTTCATATCAATTGAAGAAAAATACATGTCTGCACGGCCAAGACGAGATAACGACAGGAGTTCGTCAATAAGCTGCCCCATCTTCTTTGTATTACCAACTATTATGGAGAGAACCCTTTTGCCCTCCTGATCGAGATTTGCTTCGTAATCTCTCAGAAGGATTTCCGTAAACCCGTCAATCGCCCGCAAGGGTGCGCGCAGGTCGTGAGAGACTGAGTAACTGAAGGCTTCGAGCTCTTTGTTTGCATGGGAAATTTCATCTATGCTCTGCTCAAGCTCTTTATTGAGAGTTTTGATAATGTTTTCCGACCGTATGCGGGTTAAGGCTTCAACAAAAGCAACAGACAGCATTTCAATGGCTTGCTGGTCGTCTGTGTCATACCCTGACTTCTTGTTTGCCAGACCGATTAACCCAATGACTTTCTCCCCCTGTTTCAGCGGAACTCCCAGAAATGCTGTAAGGGGAGGATGTCCTTTAGGTAATCCAACTCTGTCGAGGTGCGAAGCAGGGTCATTGACAATCATTGATATGCCTTTGCTTATTATGTTGGAATATATGCCGCGAACGGGAATATTTTTCAGTGAAATTGCAGCATCCGTGTATGGCATTCCAGAAGCGCTCCCCCCGGGATAAGTAAATGCAAGGTTATCCATTGTACCTGCTTCGTTTAATTCATGAATAAATCCGAATTTGCTTCCGGTCAATTCCTCGGCAATGGCAAGACTCTGACTCGCTAATTCTTCCTCAGTTTCAACGGTTAATGCCTCTCTTACGATCCAGTTGATCCCTTCCAGCAATACATTTTGTCCCTTTATT
>VGWX01000186.1 GCA_016873615.1 Nitrospira sp.
TGGAATATGCCTCGACAAAAGACAACTCTTTTATGTCAAGGAATTAAAGTTTCTTCTAAACAAGCTAAACCTATATATGACATCTGCAAAGAATGTTCAGACATTTTAGTGATTGAACCGCCAGATATCTTTATTATTCAGGATCCTGTCTTAAATGCTGGAACCTATGGGGATGGCAAGAATAACAATTTTGTCTTACTTACTTCAGGCCTTATTGATTCAGTATCAGTCGATGAACTTTTTTCAGTAATTGGCCATGAAATGGGACATATAAAAAGTGGACATGCTTTCTATCATACAGTTGCTACTTGGATAGGATTGTATACGGGAGCTTGTACTGAAATTTTATCGAGTTTGAAATTCGGCATATCAGGTGTCGGGAAAATAATTGCTGATTATACTCTAACACCTGCGCTTTTAAAATGGAGTAGAGAATCAGAAATCACTGCTGATAGAGCAGGCTTGATTTGTTCTCAGAATCTTGAGACTACCTGTAGAGCTATCGCAAAGTTGCATTTTGGTTCAAAAAAGCTCGCACATATGTTAAATATTAAGGAAGTCTTGGCTCAACAAAATGAGATAAGAGACAAAGGATTGCCAGGGGAAATAGAACAATGGATGAAGATGAGTCATCCTCCAATCTCAATGAGAATAAAAAGGTTGTATGATTTTTACAATTCAAGAGAATACAAAGCAATATTTTCTTACAGGACAAAGAGAATAGGAAAATATGCATTAGGTGATTACTATAAAATTCTGAAACTACGACCTGGAGCTTCTACAAAGATGATATTTTCAGCATATGAGAGTTTGATTTCGGAGATTAAAAAAAGGTCTTTCAAAAATGAAAATCAGAAAGAAATACTGCTAAAGAAAATCAAAGGAGCTTATAACATCTTAAGTAATATAACATTCCGGAATGAGTATGATAACTTGTTAAGAAAAGCATAGAGAGATCTTCTACTATAATGATTTGTTACAATTTTTTAAATCAAAGTGGCGCAATATAGGGGCCGGCTTGACTATTGAACTTTACATGAGCTGGCACATGAAGGTTTGTTTCGTATTTAACGCATCCAGCAAGAAGTCTGCACTGACAGTTATCAGGTGTACAGAGTCTCAGAAACCCTCCTGTAGAGTAGAGAGCTGGCGTAGTGGCATGTAAGCTCTATCTCCAGCTCCCCCTCATCAATCCGTACGTTCGGTTTTCCCGAATACGGCTTTCCGACCATATTCTTCCAGAGGCATTCGCACTTGGCTTGGCTCTCTGGCATAGTTCCCTCCCGCGATACCGGTTCATTCGGGGTTTATAGCATTTCTGCAATCCCCTTCCTTCTCACCTTCGAAAACGTGACGGAAGCATTGCCCCTTCCCTCTCTCAAAGTTATGTTGTCTTTGAGATCCAATTGGTACAATATGGGCAACTCCGACTCCCGTGCCGACCCGATGGACCTTCGTTTCCTTATATCCGCCGGTTGCCCCAAAGGGCATCGAAACGGGCCTCCCGTGTTCATTGTCGTATGGCTTCCCCTGCGTGTCACCCCTGACATCCCGGAAGTCCATCTATCGGTTATGGCAGTTATTGTCAAGATAGATGCTTCGGCCTTCCCCTATCTGTGAAAGGGTCGGCAACTCCATTCCGTTTTATCGAGGCTACATCCAGGTTCGCTTGCGCTGCGACCCGCAGGTTTGCTCAACTCCCTTTCGGAGCCTTTGTCAGAAAACTCAGTGCTTCAGGTTACCCTTAACACCTCCCTCAAGCTATATGGGTGAACTACCAAATTCCCACGGTCGGACTTTAACCGACAAGTCATACGTTTTACACGGCATACCACAGTTACAAACGTTTTTGCTCGATCCGATTATGCCGTTTAATTCTCTGCATAACAGATAGCCAACCCGCCAGATTGTTCATGCAGGGGGAAGGATATTTTGCTGGAATTGAGGCTTATCACATCCTCCCTATCACAAACACCCATAGCAATACCGCAGGATATGCAGAGTGCGTTTCGAAGTAATTGATCCATCTCTGAGGCGTACAATTCGTATTCAACGCCATTAAGCTTTGAATCTTCAAGGCGGAGTTATTCGAGGCTATTTTCGGTTCGTGAAGAGGCTGGCCGGGTATTTCTAACCTACAACCAGTGATTTTCAAGAGGCATGAACTTTTGAGAATTAACATGAAAAATGTGCATAAACTCATGGCATATGGCACGATTACAAATCTCTTGCCTATTCCGTAGGCGCACAGGCAAAGGAAAAGTTAGCCATGGGGGTACAAGTGGTTCCACTTGGAAAAACCCTTGAAATACCCATGCTACCTGGTGCCGCGTAATCACAATACATTCGCTTATCAGGTGTAATAAAGTTTGCTATTACATCAACTGT
>VGWX01000187.1 GCA_016873615.1 Nitrospira sp.
GTATGTATTGTTAAAACGAAATGTCTGTCCCTTTATCCATGCTGTAGATCGGATATATCTTATAGTTCTTCAGCCGCGGCTGTCTGATGGTAAAATCTGTCTTGTGCCATAATGGCACCCATGGCGCATCTGCGATGATCATTTCTTCTGCCTTTTTATAAAATAGATTTCTCTGTTTTTCATCGATGGTATATTGTCCCTTCTCTATCAGTGCATCTGCAACTTGGTTTGTATATCTTGTCCTGTTGCCTGCCGGACCATGATTGGATGAATGAAATAAAGGAAATAGGAAATTCTCGGGGTCAGGATAATCTGCCCACCAGCTAAGATAGAATATATCGGATTCACCTTTATTGATAGCCTCTTTGTAAGCGCTCCATTCGAGCTGTTTTATCTTCACTTCCATACCGACAGCCCTAATATAAGATTGAACAACCTCTGCTATGTCAACGATTTCCTGGTCTGCTGTTATATAAAAATATATCGTTCTTGGAGAAAACCCTTCTTTTGCAATCAGGTCCCTGGCCTTTTGAGGATTATACTCATAAGAATTTTGCACACCCCACTTTCTCAACAGATCAGGAACAGGGCCTACTGACAGTCTCCCGCGTTTTTCATAGATCGTGTTTAATATTTTTTCCCTGTCAATTGCATAACTGATCGCCCTTCTCATGTTGATATTATTAAACGGCGGCCTTGAGCAATTGAGACCGATGTAGTACGTATTCAGACCCTGAATGGACGAAATGTAGTTCTTTTTTTTGTGATCCTTTTTATATCTCGAATATTCAGACGCCGGTATTGTCAAAATATCAATATTACCAAGTTCAAACTCTGTCACTGCTGTGAGGTCTTCAGGGATTATTCTGTAGATTATGCCTTTGACCTTTGAAGGTTCATCGAAATAGTCTTCTCTTGCTTCGAGTCTGATCTCTCTGTTCGGCAGCCATTCTTTGAGGATAAACGGACCTGTTCCAACAGGATGACTCGAAAAATCAGGTCCCCATTTTTCAGCTTCCTCATGCGGAACAACATAGGCAGCAGACATGGTAAGAAGGCTGAGAAAGGGAGAAAAAAAGTTTTTGAGACGTATCTCAAGCGTATAACCCGAATAATGCAATTAACCACAGAGAACACGGAGGATTATATTGATAATAAAAGAGAAACTATCAGTTTTTATAATTTCCTCTGTGCACTATTTTATGAAGGATCGAGTCTTAATTGTTTTCAAAAATATAACATGAGGACACAGAGAATTGCTTTAAATTAAAAGTCTTTTTAAAGTTTAAAATACCTCTGTGAACTCTGTGGTTTTATCTAAATGCATTTTTAGAGTTAATGATATGAAAAACAAAAAAATCCTGATGGTTATCCATTGCTTCTTCCCTGAAAGTGTGGGCGGATCAGAAAATTATACCCTGAGCCTTTCGAGAGGACTTATTGCGAGAGGATGGGAAGTAAAGATCATATCAGGCATTAAGGATCTCACCAGTAAGCGATACAGGGTAACGGAGGGCTCATATGACGGCATTAATGTTATAAAAATCAATAACCCGCCTGAACTGTATGCTGAATTTGCCGAACATTTTATGAACCCAAGGGTGGATGCTATATTTCGTGAAATAATTAAAAGGGAGAATCCCGGGATCATCCATTTCCAGCATACGGCATATCTGTCATCACGTTTGCCCGAAATTGCCTATCAGATGAACGTTCCCAGCGTATTCACACTGCATGATTACTGGTATATGTGCTACAGGAGCCAGCTTCTCAGGCCGTCAGAGGGCATCTGCCCCGGACCTTCCGGAGGGATTAACTGCGCAACATGTTATGATCCGGTGCATACACCGAATGTTTCAAAGGCGCCCATGTTAAACAGGCTGCTGCAGCTCCCGGTTGTGAGGCATATTGATTTTAAAAGGAGGCTGTCATCTGAATTCAAAAGTAAGATAAAAAACATCTTATACAGGAAGATATCGTCTCCATCCTATCATCCGGATAAAGATGCTGCAGCAGTGCAGGAACACATAAGCAGGATAAAATTCATGAAACAGCAACTCTCATTCCCGGCATTTGCCATAAGTCCATCCGGGTACCTGAAAAAGAGATATGAAAAAGAGGGGTTTCGTGAGATTCTTTATGTCCCTCACGGTTTTGACCCTATAAATAGAATAGATAATATCCCCTATAATGGAAAGCTTGTCCTGGCTTACCTGAGTAACATCGTCCCATTTAAAGGGGCAGACGTCATACTGAAAGAATTGAGATTTGTCAACAGGAGGCAGGACCTGAAGATTCTCTTCT
>VGWX01000188.1 GCA_016873615.1 Nitrospira sp.
ATATCTGTTGAAAGATGATCCATGTCACGTTTTACTGTCAGGCTTTGTATCGTGACCAGCCTCTTCTGATTCTGTATCTCCCGTAAGAATTCTGCCATATTCCTGAAGCCTGAATCAAAGCTGAATTTGACAGGATACACATAGATAACTCCTGGTTTTTTTCCGGAAACAGGAAGGGCTTTTAAAACTTTTCCGGAAGTCAGATCAATGAACTCTGTTGTTTTCTGTTCGAATGACAGGTTCCTGATCCCCCGCTGTTTTGAAGTGCTGTAAGCGTTTTCTATAAATTCGGTAATATTGCCTTCTTCAGGGAATAATTCCTTAGGATTTTGTATCCCGCTTGTATTTTTTTTCAGATCCTCCCGGCTTTTTTTCTGAAACTCCTCTATTGAAACCCGGATGTTTTTTATTGATGAAAATGCAGATTTGGCATAAAAGAAAAATATTATGCCTGAAAGAATCACTGCCGCAAGTATCACCGGAAATAAGATTTTTTGTCTGTTCATCGGGCAACCCTATAATTGACCTTCACTAAAACTTCTTTTTGCGATGTAGTAGTACGGGGCATTGAAATTTCCGGATTTGAAGTCCTTTTCATGCCTGATGAACGGTCAAGCGCTGTCAGGTATTTGCTCAGTACGGCGTTTCTAAAATTCTCGTCGGTATACTGTATTACTGCGGTAAATGTGAGAACAGTTCCGTCATATGAACCCTTAGCATTAATCTCAGTGAGCATAACTTCCGGCGGAGTCAGGTTTGCAATATCTCTGAATACATTATAAAAGCCCGGGCTGCCGGAGATTAATTTCGCAAAAGTATCCTGTCCGGCATAATAAATATCTTCACTCTTATGTTTGCTGATTCTCAGAGCCTCGTCTGCCTTAACTTTATCGAACAGCAATTTCATCTCCTTTTCCGAACGATTCAGAACGGCAATCCCGAAAATAATGAGGAGTAAATACAATGCAAGGGAAGCAGCAAGCAACACCCGCGTTAATAACTTTTTCCTTGCAGTAAGAATATCTTCGGGGATCAGGTTAATGCAGACGTCTTTATCTGTTAATTCAGATATGCCTTTCAGGGAAGTGAAAACGCTCGCATCCTCGATCTCTTTATCAAAAGGGTTTATCAGCCTGCAGGGTATTCCCAGGCCCCCGGTTATGGAATTCGCAAGTCCCTCCAGCGTAGAGCCGATGCCGCAGACCCAGAGCGCTGAGAGTTTTTCTTCCGGATGATCTTTACTGTAAGACATGATGAATTTATACAGGGTATCGATGACCCTGTAAGACCTAATTTTTTCTGACTGCTCAGACGGCAAACTGCTGTCAATATCTTCATCACGTAATTGCGGCATTGGTATCTTCTCATGATCGATCAGCTCTCTGTTTCTGAAGACTGCAACTTCAACCATGTCCATGCCGATGTCGAGAACCGCCTCATTTCCTTCTGTTTCAGGCCTGAATCTGCCGAGCATATGCAAATTCCCCTCAAGCCCGCTTGCCATGACAGACGGCTTTATGCCGCAGCTTTTCAGAAAATCCAGATAAGTCAGGGCATCAGCAGCAAGCACATAATCTGCAAGGATATACTGCCCCCCTGAAGGAGGCTTTTTTTCTGAGACCAGTCTTCTGATCCCGCAGGCGAATTTCCGGCCCTTCAGTTCCTTTGATATTTCTCTTTTAATGAATATAGTTGTGTCCTCAGGCCCCAATGCAGGCGCCTGTAAAAGCTTATTTCCGACAATATCGTTGGGAAGAATGACACAAGACTTTTCTCTTTTAATGCCGGCCTCTTTTAATAATAAGGACAGGGTTTCCTGTGCGGATTTCGGATCGCTCACGGAAAAATTCCTTACTGCTTTTGCATACCTGACCGAGCCATCCTTTAATGCAAGGATTCTCAAACAGCCGTCTCTGAAATCAATACCGATAGAATTCATTCTTTCCCCTTATGGTACCGATATTGACAGGTTGTTAGCGTATATTGTCGATGCCCTGTCATTCACAGCAATATATACAGGAGGCCCGGCAGTAATAAGCGGATTGCCGGAACTGTTCTTATCTATAACAGCCCATATTCTTGCCATGCCAATCGGCAATTTCCGAATAAGAGCCGAATTCATTCCAAACGTATAATTGTTCTGAGGGTTACCTTCATTGTATGTTACTGTCACCGGCGACACAAATGTCTGTTCAATATCGAGTCCCTCACCATCCTTAAATAATATATGGACAGTTATGTTTGCATTGAACGTTGAGGCAGGTGCTACAGCATATCTTACAAGTACATTACATGAAGCT
>VGWX01000189.1 GCA_016873615.1 Nitrospira sp.
CTGGCCAACTATAGCCGGATTGGGAGAGGCACTGACAGTGATGGCATGGGTCGCATCTGCAGTCAGGAAAATAAAAGATAGGACTGAGAGTAGTGCAACAAGCAGTATATGGCGTTTCATTATTATCCCTCCTTAAAATGAAAATGGCACAGATGTAGCCAGCACAAGAAATAGGATAAACTCATCCTTAGTCGACTGTGAGTAAACCTCATCTATGTTCTTCATATAGGTTCCCCTGAGAGCAATGGCGGGATTGAGGAACCCCTTCAGCAAGCCCTTAATATTATAAGCGAGTCTGAAGTTAGTATTAAGGTTCCGGCTGTCTACTGATCCATCATTCGCCTTGGTTATATTGTAGGTTCCCCCAACATCAAAGGACATCTTCTCCTGAAAAAACTTTGTTCTTACATCAAGATTGATCGTATAGGTATCTGTCATGAGGTCAGTGCGATGGTACTGGGACTGGTTAAAAGAGAACCCCGAACTCACCGAAATATCCTGGAGTGTATATGATGGGGTGAAAGAGCAGGTTACAGTCGTTGTATCGTTGTTAGAAGAGGTCTTGTCGTTCATCATCGAATATGACGTCTGGAATCCGAGGTTTAGCTTGTCTATCGTATGATTTATCCTGCCGGAAACAGTATCTGTATACATAGAAAGCTTGTAAGCGCCTGCCGGCTCCCTTGTGCTGTCCTGCACACTCTTCTGGTAATTGATACCCATGGGCAGATTCGGTATGCCATTGAAAGAATAATCCAGATTCCCCTGGTAATTAACAATCCGCGGGAACAGATCATCACCTTTGACGTTATCATTGTACCGCGAGACCATGAGGTTGATATTGTGTGCTCCGAGGTTCAAACCGTTTCTCATGCTCACGCCCTGCTTGTCCTTCTGGATCATCTGATTCCCGACAACACCATAGTCCCTGCCTACGTATTCATACAAAGCCTCATAGTTATATGTTCCAAGATTGCCGCTCAACTTAAGTCTGTATGCATTATCACTTTTACTCCTGAATTCATCAGATGTATCAGGATCATACCTGGAGAAACCTGTTTCGAATTCCGTCTTCAGTTTATTCCCAAAGAAATCAGATGTAAGAAGGAATCCAAAAACATCTCCCCTTTTGGAACCTGCTGATGTCGAGATGCCGTAGGAACTGCCCGGTTCCCCGCCTGTTACATATACAGCCTTGAGTTCCATTTTCCTGTCAAATAATGCGATCCCTCCTGAGGCGCCTATTATATGATTATCCAGCGAACCCTCAATGCCTATTCCTTTAAGACCATAAAACTGCTGGCTCTGGACACTGAAAGCGCTTAATTGAACAGTATCATACTGAAAACTGAAAACCCCTCCTTTTCTGGCCAGGCCGTATGCAGTATATTGCGTTTCATTCACCTGCACATCTCCTATGCTTGCCTTAAGCATCAGGTTATCTTTTGTATAATAGCTGTTGAAAATCCAGTTTGCAACTTCAAAGCCTTTTTGCATCGGCGCCATTACAGGCAGATTCTGATCAAGATATCTCACGTTTGTATTAAAGGTAAATTCCCATTCCTTATCTTTTATCTTTGAGCTTGAACCCAGGTTTCCCTCAACCTTTGAATCAGGTATGTTTGGGAATTTGTCCGGTTCGGAGAGAATGGTTTCATAGATCACTGAAGCTTCATTACTGGAATAAGCTTCTTCAAAGGCACTGGTATGTCGGGTACTAAAAGATATATTCTTCTGGAACTGCCTGCCTTCTTTATCTGTCGCTGCTATTCTTAGATTGTGCGAACCCGCAGGCAGAACCATGACAGGTGCAAATTCAAACCCTTTATCTGTGATCAAGAGCAACTGAGTTATATCTGCCCCATCAAGAATCACCACAAGGGAGTTAGAGGTAATGGGTTCCAGAAATTCGATTTTAATATCCGGCTTTTTACCGATGACTACAGCGTTCTCAGAAGGCGTTACTGCACGTATGATATCTTTTTGGATATTTGCCGTTGTCTGTGGCTGATCCTCAGCCCGGGCAACAGAAAAACAGAGGATTAAAGATAACAGAATAACAAACAACAGCCGCCATCTCATATGAAACCTCCGCTTCCAAATTGCTTCATAATTACTAATAAGTGCAAAAGTAAGGCTACATGGACGTCATTCCCGCTTGTCGGGTCACCTCTTCTCCTCAGCGAACCCGCCTGAGTGCGGGAGCGACTCGCCGAGGCGAGAATCTTTCTGCAAAACCCAGAAGGATTGCGGACAGGCCGCAA
>VGWX01000190.1 GCA_016873615.1 Nitrospira sp.
CACGTCATATTCTCCACCCATCAGAAGGTCTTTCAATGATAGCCCTTTTTCGGGAAATACCTCCTGAACCTCATAAAGGCTTATGACGGAGTTTTTCATCATGGTTAAAACTTTATGTTCATCCAGAGACAGCCTCTTGTTGTTGTCCATATACAGGTCTATAAGGGTCTTGCCATTATCCTCATCAACAAGAAAATCAAAGACAACCCATTCCATGAAGTTTTGGTATGCAATATCAAGGGATATACCTTCAAGATGTTCTGCTGGAATAAAATTATCCCAAAACATGAAATGGGCATCTTTCAGGGTGTGCTTATAATTCTTCTCAAAGAATACCATCAGTTCTTGGACAAGACGTTCTCTGATGGAATCTTCTTTGCCGATTGCCATGTATGTTTCTATCAGGCAGCACTTCTTGTATTTCTTCCCACTTCCACAAGGGCAAGGGTCATTTCTATTAAATTTACTCATTGCTGACAGTCTCCATTTTCTCCATTATAGAGGGTACTAACATAAACCTTTCTTGCAACAAAGTATACCTTTTTTGTGGCTTGTTGTTCTTTATTTCTATCACAATAGCTTTCTTAGTGCCAACTAATATTACCGGTTTCTTCCCTCTTGAGTTATTAAGGTCGTTGGGCGTGAAATAAATGACCAATATTAAACCGATAATTTGGCGTTAATTGTATAATATGAAAAATGGAATTGAAGGCATAACATGAAAGTTCCGCACCCAATTCAATATCAGGGAAGCAAGAGAAATCTTGCATCAACTATTCTTCGATACTTTCCAAGTAGATTCTCTCGCCTTGTAGAGCCGTTTGCCGGTTCAGCCGCTATTTCAATTGCATGCGCTGCAAGAGGAAAAGCTAATTTTTATTGGATCAACGACTTGAACAAGCCTCTTGCTGAATTGCTCGGCCTCATTATCAATCGTCCTGCTGAAATAGCAGATTTCTACGAAAAAATATGGAATCGGCAACATGATGATTCCATAGAACATTATTATCGCGTTAGAGAAGATTTCAACAGAACAAGAGATCCAAGGTTATTTCTTTACTTGCTCTCGCGTTGCGTAAAGGGGTCAGTCCGTTACAATTCTGACGAACTGTTCAATCAAAGTCCGGACAAGAGACGTTACGGAACTCAGCCCGAAACGATGAGAGAAAATATTTTTGGTGTTTCTGCCCTCCTTAAAGGAAAATCTGTAATATCCTCGCTTGAATACAAAGACGTTCTGTCAAACGTCAATGAGGATGACGTGGTTTATATGGACCCTCCTTATCAGGGAGTATGTGGTGACAGGGATTCGCGTTACTTCGCAGGAATATCTTATGACGAGTATATCTTAGCCTTAGCAGAGTTAAATGAACGTCAAATACGTTATGCAGTTAGCTACGATGGTCGTACAGGTAACAAGACCTTTGGTAAGCTCCTGCCGGATAGTCTTTTACTTACTCTCATTGAATTGGAAGCTGGGCGTTCCTCGCAGGCTACGTTACTCGGTCGTGACGCTATTACTGTTGAATCTTTATATTTATCGCCGCGCTTGGCCATAGAAGTTGAAGCGTCACCCTATTTTCACAGAAAGCTTGAGACAGAACAACTTGTTTTAATGGAGTCAGAAAGACATTATGTCGCAAAAATGTCCTAAAGAATTTCTTGACCTCTGCAAATCTGTTACTGCTAAACGTCCTAAAACAGTTATTGATCACATCTTGAAGCACAGACAAATCACGACAGAAGAATTAAAGGAAAAATACGGATATAATCATCCGCCGAGAGCTGTTCGAGATGTCCGCGAGCATGGCATTCCGCTTGAGACCTTTCGGGTAACTGGTTCTGATGGAAGGAAAATTGCGGCATATCGCTTTGGAGATGTGAGCAAGAAAAGATTCAAAAAGCTGTCCGGGCGTACGGGTCTTTCCAAGAAAATTAAAGAATATCTCATTGATAAATATAGCTGTCAATTCTTTATCTATCTTGAAGACATGGATGAAAGCGAACTTCAAATAGACCATCGCATTCCCTATGAAGTAGGCGGCGATGGTGAAAGTATCGCGTTAAATCCAGATGATTTCATGTTGCTCTCCGGTTCGGCAAATCGTGCAAAGTCATGGTCATGCGAACATTGCGAAAATTGGCAATCCCTTAAGAAGAAAGAAATTTGCCTTTCTTGCTACTGGGCACACCCTGAAGATTATGCACACGTTGCCATGCGACAGGTTCGGCGCGTTGATTTGGCAGAACAAAAAAGTG
>VGWX01000191.1 GCA_016873615.1 Nitrospira sp.
ATTTTGAAAAATTGCCCTTTTTGTAATTCTTATTTTTGGATGATAGATAATGAAACCATTTGATGGTGCTGGAGACTCGCTGTTCATATCAGTGTTAGTTAATATTTTCCTAATTATTGTACGTTTTTATCATATTTTTTACATAAAATCAAGAAATTTGTATATACACTTTTGGGTCTATACTTTTGGGGCTGTCATAAAGAAGGGGTCCTTTTTGAGGTATTGACAATGAAACCAAAGAAGATTTTAATTGATTCAGACAAAACAAATTATGAACCATTAAATCATCTGAGGTGACATGAGCCAGCCTAAAGTAAAGAGATCAAGTGAAAGATTTCCATATAAAAAATCCTTAACATGCTTTCATATGACAAATACTGGATTATCTCCAAGAGCAATACCAGATCCTATTGAATCACTCGACGTAAGCAACGAAGGAATGAAAATACGATTCCGTGAATGGTCTCCAAAAATAGGGGCTATTGTTCAGATACGCATACCGATAATGAGGACAAAAGTTTCTATGCCCATTTTTGCCTTAATACGGTGGTCAAGGCAGGAGAAAAACAATATTTATCAAGCTGGTCTGCAGTTTATCGCATAGTGAGTATATTGTTGTGGAGAAGGGGGGTAGGAGGTGACTGATCTATGATTGCATAAAAAATAATAGAGAAGTGCTTTCTCAGTAGACTTTAAAAATACTAACAAATGGGGAGGAGAGTAGATAGAGTCAACTATTTTGTGTGAATTCCATAGAAAGGTAAATTGGGACGCACCTTTCCCACCTTCATTGTTCTCCAGTTCATCTCCATCTTTAATGAAATAAAAGCCAACAAGCGGTAACAGGCATGCTCACCGGCAACTATCTCCATCGATTTGATCCTTCGCTTGAATTCCTTGTTTAACCGTTCAATAACATTCGTTGTCCGTAATGATATCCATTCCTCCTGAGGAAAGGAAAAGAAGGTCAGGCAGGAGTCAAGCGCCTGGCTGAGCGATTTCACCGCTGAGGGAATCTCCTTTTCCCATTTCTCTCGGAATACTTGATAAAACTCTGCTGCCTTTTCCTTTGATGAGGCGTAAAAAATAGACCTCAGGTCATCAGCTACCGTCTGCTTCAGTTTATGTGGGACCTTTGCAAGTACGTTCCGGGCAACATGAACCTGACATCTCTGTACCTTCGCAACCGGGAACTCCTCCCGGAATACCAGCTCTAACCCTGATAACCCATCCATTATTCCCAACTGTACCAATGAGCTATTCAATCCCCGGCTTTTGAGATCGCGGAAGAACTCCCTCCAGTTCGTCGCAGATTCCTTGTCTCCACTCTGCAGCCCTACGATAATCTTTATCCCTTCTTCTGTTACCCCTATTGCCACCAATACCGGTACATTCTCTATCGCCCGGCCTGTGCGCATTTTGAAGTTCACTCCGTCTATATACAGATACTTTATCTTCTCTCCCGACAAATCTCGGTCCCGCCATTTCTCTACCGCTTCGGTCAGTTCCCGGTTGGCTGTGCTCACTTCTGCATGGGATATTTTCCTCCCGATAAGCCGCTTGCTCAGCAGTGATAAGGTCCTCGTGCTGATCCCTGTCAGATACATAATCGACAGGTCTTCGGTAATACGATCCTCATACCGCTTCCCCCGAGGCAGTACCTGTGTTTGATAGGCACCATTCCGATCTCTCGGAACCTTTACCCCTACCTCTCCAATCCCTTTTATGCAGAACCCCCGCGGATAGCTACCATTTCGATGATTGCTCTCCCCGTTTACACGTTCATATTCACCCCGGCCTAAAAAGTGCGTCAATTCTGCTTTCATCAGGTTCGTCAGGTATTCCCCCACATCCTTTTGCACATTCATGCCGATCATCTCAAATATCCTCGCCGGGTTGCTCTGCAGCTCTTTGATTAATTTCACTACTTCTGGTACACTGATTTTAATTTTCATGGGTGCTCCTCCTTTTTTTTGTTATTGGCGTAACAAAATATTTTATAGGAGGTGCGCCCTTTTTACCTTTTCAAATTTACACAATCAATTATCCACTATCGGAGAGTATCATGAAGACAAAGATTCTAAGCATACTCGGTGCTTTTCTGCTTGCATTAATGTTTATTGTTCAGGCTACGCCTTCATTAGCAGCAACACCAGAGGAAATTGAAGCAGCTATTGAAAAAGGGCTGGAATGGCTGGCGGCTCAACAGAACGCAGATGGCTCGTGGGGTCCAGGGGGGGAT
>VGWX01000192.1 GCA_016873615.1 Nitrospira sp.
CGTCCTCTGCGTGCCCACTCCGCTCGACAAAAACAGGGAACCCGACATGACCTCTGTATTCAGCACGACCGGGACGGTTGCCAGAACCCTGCGGAAGGGCCAGCTTGTTGTGCTCGAATCCACCACCTATCCGGGCACAACAGATGAGGACATGCGGAAGATCCTTGAACAGGGAGGTCTGAAAGCAGGGAAGGACTTTTATCTGGCATATTCGCCCGAACGGGAAGACCCCAATAACAGGGAATTTTCCGTGAGGACCATCCCCAAGGTTGTGGGAGGGTATACAAAACAGTGTCTTGCGGCGGCAAGCGCTCTTTATGGATCGATTGTGGAAAAGACTGTGCCTGTCTCTTCCACAAAGATCGCTGAAGCGACAAAGCTCCTTGAAAATATTTACCGCTCAGTGAACATTGCGCTGGTGAACGAAATTAAGATGCTTTTTGAGCGTATGGGGATAGACGTCTGGGAGGTGATCGAGGCGTCGAAGACCAAACCGTTCGGGTTTCAGGCTTTCTATCCCGGCCCCGGACTCGGCGGCCACTGCATCCCTATCGACCCCTTCTATCTCACCTGGAAGGCGAGGGAGTACGATTTCCGGACGCGTTTTATCGAGCTTGCCGGTGAGATCAACACGAATATGCCCTATTATGTGGTGCAGAATGTGGAGCTGGTGTTGAACAGGTCCAAAAAGGCCCTGAACGGGTCGAAGATTCTGGTGCTGGGCGTGGCGTATAAAAAAGACGTTGACGACCAGAGGGAATCCCCTGCCCTCCGCATCATGCAACTTCTGAAGGACTACGGGGCAAAAGTTCATTACCATGATCCCCATGTACCGGTGTGCAAAGGCCACAGGCATTATCCCGACATCAATATGAAATCGGTCAAGCTTACCAAAGAAGTTCTGAAAAATTCAGACCTTGTACTGCTTGTTACCGACCATACCGCATTCGATTATGCGTTTATTGAAAAATATGCACAACGCATTGTTGATACGCGGAATGCGTTCAGGAAGAATGGGGTGAGGAGTAGAAAGGTGTGCAGGGTATAATGAACGTAGCAAACGCTTCACTGTTGTTCATGAACCCAATGAACTTAATAAACTCAATAAACGCTTTCCCGCTTGTCAGCCTGTCGGCTTGCAGGCTTGATAGCTTGCTATCTGATGTAGCTCAATGAACTCTATAAACGTACTGGAAGAAGATGACTGGAAAATCCCGATGAATCGGGATTTGATGAGGGGGAACTGGAGATAGGGCTTCTCTGTCACTACGCCAGTTCTCTACTCTACCTATAAGTTATCTTAATTTTAAATGTCTGATAACAATATTAATATTGCTCAAGAGTTACTTCGCCTAACTCGAGAGACAATTATTTATGGTTTCTCAGGTATTGCAGTCAGGGTAGCTGGCATTATACTTGTACCTTTTTATACACGTACTTTTAGTCCTGAAGATTATGGAATAATTGAATTGGCCAATACCTTTATACAAATTATGGTTACTATTGTTATATTAGGTCTTGACTACTCTTCAGGGTATTTATTCTATCAGACACAAGATCAAGATCGCCGCAAGGAAATAATGGGTACAACTATAGGAATTCAAATGGCACTATCTCTTCTTTTTTTGATTGTTGGTTTGTTGAGCTTGGACTTATTAAAAATTTCACTGTTTGGTGCACACCCTGATGGGCGCATGCTAACGATATTGGCTCTCCTTGCGATTCCGCTCTCAGTTGTTTTTAAATTTGTTCAGATTATGTTACGTTTTCTCCGAAAACCAAAAAGTTTTAGTGCCTTATCAGTTGGTGCCGCAATAATAACCATAGTTTTAGGTATTTTGTTGGTTGTGATAATCAGATTTGGAATAATCGGTGCTGTTGTGGCTGTGCTTCTATCAAATTTGTTAGCAAGCTTTACTGGAATTGTATGGATTCATCATTGGGTGAAATTTGGTATAGTAAAGGAATTAGTTAAGCCACTCTTACAGATAGGACTGCCATTAGTACCGGCTGGAATTGCATGGTGGGCACTTACTCTTTCAAATAGATTTTTCTTGCGTGATCTCGATAGCTTGGGTGCCGTTGGTATTCTTGCTGTAAGTAGCAAGGTGGTAATGATGTCAAGTTTTGCTGTAAATGCAATACAAATGAGTTGGGGGCCCTTTGCCCTGAGCTTAAAAGAGC
>VGWX01000193.1 GCA_016873615.1 Nitrospira sp.
ATCGAGAAGGCGATTGAATCGAGAATGGTTCAACTTGCACAGTATTACGACCATGTACTTAAAATTTGTTTTAGAGAAGCGGACTTAGCACAGTACATTCCAGAACTATACGATTGTTTACATGAATGTCAGAAGCTAAAACATTGAGGCTTTTAAAACAGATTCAAGTCAAGGCTGATAGCACAAGCGTTTTCCCAAGCGAGAAGGTTGATAGGAATGGGATAGCGTTATGTTAGCGTTAGCGTTTGGGAAGCAATTGTATAACTGCTTGTTACGTTTTTACCAAGGACAGCATAGACAAGCACATCCTCGACATGCACGCTTCCTTGAGGAACTGAGCAATTTATGCCACCTCTTGTCCCCTGCATCTGCTCAATATAGCTGCCCTTTGTGCAATTATTTTGGTCCTTTCGTTAAACTCAATGATCGGATAGATTCACGATGTCCTAGTTGCAATTCACTTGAACGTCATAGGTTACAGTCCCTGGTGCTAAGATCGATAGAAAGTGAAAATTATTCATTAAGTCAGCTTGAAGTTCTTCATGTATCTCCTGATCCCATTTTAAGTGAGATGTTTAAAAAAACGGCAAAATATTATTTATCAATTGATTTGAATTCGCCTTACGCAATGGTTCAGATGGACTTAACTAACTTAGGGCTACCTGATAATTCATTTGATATCGTATTCTGTTCACATGTGTTGGAGCATATATTAGATGATGCTACTGCACTAAAAGAAATAAATCGGGTATTGAGACCCAGTGGTCTCGCTATTCTTACAGTGCCAATTTTTGGTGAAAATACGGAAGAATTTGGTGAAGCGCGTGAAGAAGAAAATTATCATGTACGTCGACCGGGCAAAGACTATTTTAATCGATACAAGAAAGAAGGATTTCAAGTCTCTCTTTTTTCTTCGCGTGATTTCGAATCAGAAGGTGTACAACTGTCACTCCTTAATGGGGGATGTTATTGTTCTGAAGAAATTATCGCTGTGTGTTATAAACCAGAGAAGCAAAAGAATTGAAAAACCTCGCACTTCATGTAGGGTTCTATTTATTAAAAGTTCCCAGAGTAGGTGGTTATGCACATACCGCTTTATGCTTAGCACGGTATCTTCGCGAACTCGGGGTTAAAGTCAGTTTTATCTCGCAGGGCGGAGAAATGGCTGAGACGATTAAGAACAACGGATTTGCCTATTTTCAGCTTATACGTGAAGTGCAAAGAAATCCTCATCCTCTGAGAATTTACCATCTGCTCAAGCTTTGTAAGCGTGAAAAAATAGATATTTTGCAGGATTTCGACACAGAGGCCAGTGCTGAAACTTCTTTTATTCAGCTCATTAGTAGTGTAAAGAGTGCTCATACTTATGTTGGTTTGCATATTCCAACTTATCGCCTACCTCGAATTGGCATCCCAATAACTATTAGACAGTCTTTTCTATCTTATCTGGTTAATGAATGTGGTTGGCCTCAAGATAAAGTATTATTTATGCCCGGTCGTATTGATTATCATTACTTGCGTAACAATTGTTCAGAGCCCAAAGAACAACAACGAGTTCTATGGATGGGAAGAATTGATAAAGTCAAAGGAGAAGCCGTTTCACATCTCTTAAAAGCTTGGCCAGCTGTTCAGTCAACCTATCCCGATAGCAGATTATTAATTGCTGGTACTGGGCCTCTCCTTGAGGGCTTCCGTAAGCAAGTTAGGAAAATGAATTTGAATGTTGATTTTCTTGGAGCAACCAAGGCAGAAGATGCACTTAGTCAAGCAAATATTGTCGTAGGTATAGAACGCGTTGTTATAGAAGGACTGACAGTTGGTAAGCCAGCGATTCTACTTGATTCTCGTGGGTATGGAGAATTAGTGACACCGGACAAATTAGATAGAATGGTTCTTTCAAATTTTAATCCAGATTTTGTACTATCGACAGTAGATCTTATAAAAATACTGAATGAATTGATTGGTAATACTGGACTACAGCACCATCTTGGAAAGGCAGGGTGGATATGGTGCGATAAAAATATGGATCCTCGTGACAGTGTCAAGCGTCTGGAAGCGGCTTATCGTGATGAACTAAGTAACCGCAAAAATCGTATAGCGGGTTATTTGGAATGGACAGGATATATATTCTCTTATGCAAAATTCATAATCAGACGAAGACGGCAGTATCTGTTTA
>VGWX01000194.1 GCA_016873615.1 Nitrospira sp.
TATAATAGCCCGTGCTATTGACTGCTTTATCCACCACGCCGCATAAGTGCTGAACTTGCATGCCTTGTCAGTTCTGAATCTGTCAGCAGCCTTCATGAGACCTATGTTGCCTTCCTGGATGAGGTCAAGCAGAGGTAGACCTCTCCAGAGATAATGCTTGGCTATATAAACCACCAGTCTCAGGTTATGGTTTATCAGTTCAGTTTTTGCCTCTGCGATTAATGCCATTTGTCGGGAAACCCTGGCCCATTTGCTTCTAAGGCCTTCGATTTTCAGCCCGACTTCAGATTCAACTCTTTTGTATTCAGCCTGTACCTCTCTTATGAGAATCTTTAATTCTTCGGTATCAGAATCCTTTTCATTTTTTTTCTGTACAATTCTCTTTAAATCCTTTAGAGATCCATAGCATGCGATCTTTCTGTCAGCAGTCTCTACTTTTTTCATTAAGGTTTCAAGAATCTTCAGGCTTATATTCAATGCCTTCTCAGATTTCTCATCCTCATCCTCTTCATATGCTTCAACGCCGGGTTCTATTTTCTTATAAAGAGGCATTTCTGTAACTATGCCTTTAATAATCTCTCTTCCTGCTCCTAATTTCTTTGTAATCTCTGTTTCCTTATCTTTTTTAAGCAAAGGAGTCTGCCCTACTGACTGAAAATATACCTTAACAAGATCTTTTGTTTCAGCATTGTCCTCTTCCTTATCTTCCTCTAAAACTTCTTCTTCAGGTATATCGGCTTCTTCAATATCCCTAACGTTATTCCCAACACCGTGTAAAAATCCGTCATGATCTTTAAGATCGCCCGGTGCAACAATCTCAAAGAAAAATGGGAAAGTCGTAGAGTCAGGCAAAGGCATTCCTTCCTCAATGCCTGCATCTCCCACCTCTTCAAATAATTCATGGTTTCTCATGTCTTTCCTCCAGATAATCTTTGTGAAAATAAAAAAGCCTGTTTCCTCAAAGGGAAACAGGCTTTTCCTCAAAAAGATAAATTCCGGATAAAGCACTGCTTCTTCGGCAGCCGGGCTATCCTTTTATATCTGAATCCCAGAATCAAAAGGACCCGATGGCTTTGTGTCCCCTGGTTACCCAGAGTTTACCTTTTCGGAAACACCTTTACTTTTTAAATGCAAAGATCAATACTGCTTATTAAAAAATATTCCTGAATATTTTAATTTATAAACTTTACCTGAGATTTGTCAAGTGCGAAGCGTTAATTTTATCAATTAAGACAAAAAACAGGTTCACGATATAATCTCCAGAAAGCTGATCTCGAAAATTAGAGCCTTCCCTGCAAGGGGATGATTGAAATCCAGCGTCACAGACGATTGGGAAACGTGAGTTACTGTTGCTTTGGAAGACTGACCTTTCCCTCTCGGTATTTCAAAATCAAGACCGACTTCAGGGTTGAACCCCTCGGTCAGCTTATCACGGCCCATATTCAACACCCATTCCCCACGGTGAGGACCGTAGGCGTTTTCTGCCGGCACATTCACGGTTTTCGACTGACCAACCCCCATTCCCATAACAGCATCTTCAAGAGCTTTTATGACTTCCCCTTTCCCCAGGGTAAATTCAAGAGGTTCTTTCCCGCTTGAACTGTCTATGACAGTACCATCAGCCAGTTTGCATATATAATGAATTTTTACTGAATCACCTTTCCTGCCCTTTACTCTTTTTCTCGCCATCTTTTCTCCTTTCATACATCAGCAGACAGGAGAACCCTGTTGAAGACAGGATTACAAAATTTAACCCAAATAATGCAGGCATTGTTCAATTGCTTTTTCCGCGTTAAACAATAAAAAGGCCTGGCTATTCACCAGGCCTGATTGTATTTTCAATCCGGCAGCGACCTACTTTCCCATGACCTTAACAATCATAGTATCATCGGCCCTGAGGGGCTTAACTTCCGTGTTCGGAATGGGAACGGGTGGTTCCCCCTCGGCATCGCCACCGGAAAACCTAATTTCCGGAGTAAAAAGTTTACCACATTAAGAACATTAATTGCAATCTTCCTTTGACAACAGGAGGGAAGAAAAGGGTCAAGTCGCACGGTCTATTAGTACTGGTCAGCTCAATACATTACTGCACTTACACCTCCAGCCTATCAACGTGGTGGTCTACCACA
>VGWX01000195.1 GCA_016873615.1 Nitrospira sp.
TGAGACAGACCCCTCCGAAGCAGTAAGATCGGCTGATATTATACCGCTTATTAAAGAGAGGTTTGAGATTATTGAACATATCCGTTATGGAGGGACGTTAGTTAATTTAGTGCTTGATAACGTAATTGTTAATTTTAACGAGAACAGGCCTGAAGACATGGCAATCCTTAAATTCATTTTCTATATAGAACAACTTTTAATTCATGAAAATATTTTAGATAATAATTTTTCTTTAATAATTGCTAAAAAGAAATGATTTACGAAAACGACATCAGATGTCTTTTTAAAAATATAGACTTAAATGAAGGAGAGTTGTTTTATTTAAATACACAGGCGACCAGACTCGCTTATACAACAAACTTGGTACAAGAATTTTGCAATCAATACCCTGTTCGAAAAGTACTCGACATAGGTCCTCATTTTCTAACCCGATGCATTAAAGAATTTATTAGGCCAGAAATATCAGTTTCTACTTTGGGCTACGAATATGCAAAGTTGGTACCGCCGAACATCATTGATGAGCATGTCACATATAATTTGACTGATTGTATAGACACAAAACCAGCAATTTTCAAAAATGCTCCGTTCGATTTGATAGTTTTCTGTGAGACAATAGAACATCTTTTCATTTCGCCAAGTATAGTTCTATCGTTTATTAAAAAGCTATTAATAAATAAAAATGGCGGCTTATTAATTCAAACGCCTAATGCAGTGAATATAGCAAAACGAATAAAAATGTTTTTTGGGGAAAATCCATTTGAGTTACTTAGAGAAGACTTTGAATACAAGGGACATATCCGCGAATATACAATGGATGAATTGCAGAAGTATGGAAGCATGGTAGGATTTTCTGTATGGCGAAAAGAATATCGCAACTACTGGTGGCATCTTCCCACAAATAAAATACTGCGAATCATGGAAGCATTAGTTCCCAGCTTTAGGGAAGGTATAGCGATTTTTTTTAAATCATGAATAAAAAATAGCTCGCACAAATTTATTCTTGACGAACAAACTCTGCATATGATGTTGAAAAATAAAATAATTTCAGTTATAGTTTCAGTATCAGGCTGGCTGAATTACCAAAGACGCAAATTTTTTGTTTGTTCCCGGAATGTACTATGGGGGGAAAATGAATTTTGTAGCCGACAACTATCTTTTCTCTTTCCAATCCTGCAGCAACTACCTGTCTATTAAATCAGAATTTAAGATACTTTATTTTTTTGAAATAAAAGCATAAATGAAAGGGGAGTTATCATGATGAAAGCAACGGTGTATTCAATGAGGACGGGTTTCGCGGTTTTCCTGATAGCGCTGGCTATCCTTATATCTTGTATCCCGATTGATCTTAATGCGGCCGTGCCTGATTCATTCGACTGGAGAAACAGGCATAGCGCAAACAATCCGGATTCTCCGTATTTTGACGGCGATCCTGCAGGGAGCGGCTGGATAACCGGTGTCAAAACCGAGGTTGGCACCTGTCAGTTGACAAGTAAATATTGTGTAGGCAACCAGCTTGTCGGATGCACTAACGACACGGACTGTGATAGCTACGCTCAATGCAACTTTACGCCTTTCAGCTGTTCATTCAATACGAACATTTTTTGTTTTGCTGATAACGACTGCGGCGGCTGTAAATATACATGCGCCAATAACAGCGATATCTTCTGCTTGGATGATTCGGAATGCAATTGCAACCATGGATGGGCTTTTTCTTCAGTAGGTGTTACCGAGGCCCTTGTTAACCTCTACTTTAATCAGCAACTGGATGTAAGTTTGTCAGAACAGGATGTTGCCTCATGCAGCGGAGGGGAGTATGGTTGCTGGACAAACCCGGCTTTTGGACCCACCGGCTGTGTAGGAGGAGATGTTGGGCTTGCCTTGGATTATATTGCTGCCACTGGTGTTGTTGATACAAAGTGTTACCCGTATTCATACAGCTGTGGACAGTGCAGCGATAAATGTCTTTTCTTAAACCAGCATATTCTGAGCAGCGGTAAGGTGCCTGCCGGTGCAGATGAAGATACAGTGAAGAAAACCATTATTTTCAACGGGCCCATTACAGCATGGCTGACAAGCCTGCAG
>VGWX01000196.1 GCA_016873615.1 Nitrospira sp.
TCCTTCATAAACCATATATCTGCGCTGTGCTGTTCAACAAGCCTGACGATATTAAGTAACACCCCGGGCTCTGTCACAAACTCTTCGCAGTCTTCACATTTCAGAATCGTGATCGGAACGCCCCATGCCCTCTGTCTTGATATGCACCAGTCAGGCCTGCCGGTAACCATACCATGAATCCTCTCCCTGCCCCATTTGGGTATCCATTGAGTTTGCTCAATCTCCGAGAGCGCCTTTTCTCTCAGCCTGTTTTTGGCCATGGAGATAAACCACTGTTCAGTCGCGCGGAAAATAACAGGTTTCTTGCACCTCCAGCAATGGGGATAGGAATGAGTGACAGACTCTTGTTTTATGAGCATGTTTCTGTTATTGAGCATATCTATGATCTCTGTATTTGCCTTGAATACGAACTTCCCCTGCAAGGGAGAGTCCTGTTCAGATTGTGGAAACCTGAACTTTCCCTGTTTATCGACCGGCGCATAAATATCAAGTCCGTATTTCAGGCCTGTTTCGTAGTCATCCTCTCCATGTCCGGGCGCAATATGCACAATGCCAGTTCCTTCTTCGAGGGATACGAAATCTCCCAGAACCGCGACTGATTTTCTTTGAATAAAAGGATGGAGCGCCTGCATGCCCTCAAGCTCCTTGCCCTGCTTTTTATATATGACATTCCCCTGCAGCCCTATTTTTTCTCTCAGCGCCCCGATCCTGCCTTCAGCCAGGATATAAACCTCATTGCCAAGCTCAAGAGCGGCATAATCAAAATCAGGATGAAAAGCAATAGCCAGGTTCGCAGGGAGTGTCCATGGAGTTGTTGTCCATATGATTACAAAAACACTCTTCCCTTTTAGTTGCGGGAGATATCCGTTTAAATTTTCTTCATCAATTGCAAATTTAACGAATATGGAAGGAGATTCTTTATTCGCATATTCGACTTCTGCCTCGGCAAGGGCTGTGATACACGAAGGGCACCAGTGGACAGGTTTCTTGCCTTTATAAACAGCCCCGGATTCCACAAATTTGCAGAATTCCCTTACAATCGTTGCCTCATATGCATTTGACATGGTCAGATAAGGATTTTGCCAGTCACCGAATACGCCGAGCCTTACAAACTCATCTCTCTGGATCCCGACGAATTGGGCTGCATATTCCCTGCAGAGCCTTCTCTTTTCAAGTATACCGAGCTTATTCTTCTTCTCCCCGAGGTTTTTATCCACCTGAAGTTCGATCGGCAGGCCGTGACAGTCCCAGCCAGGGACATAAGGTGAATAAAAGCCTTTCATGGATTTGTATTTGACGATTATATCTTTGAGTATCTTGTTCAGGGCATGACCGATGTGAATGTGACCATTTGCATAAGGAGGTCCGTCATGAAGGATATAATGGTTATTGTTTCTATTCTTCTCCTGAATCCTCCGGTATATTTTATTCTCTTCCCAGAAACTCAGGGTTAAAGGCTCTTTTTGGGTAAGGTTAGCCTTCATGGGGAAGTCTGTCTGCGGAAGATTCAGTGTGTCCTTATAGTCTTTTGCCATGCTCTTATTTTTCTTCTGCCTTATCCTTTTTCTGTGCTTCCTTTTCAGCTATGATCTTCTGTGTTAAATGGCTGGGCAATTCCTCATAGTGGGAAAATTCCATTGAGTACATTCCTCTGCCTGAAGTCAGACTTGTTAACTGGTTTGCATAGGTCAGCATTTCAGACATGGGCACTTGTGCGTTTATCTTCTGGTTGCCTCCTGCCTGCGGCTCAACACCCTGAACTCTGCCTCTCTTTGAGTTCAGATCTCCTATTACAGCGCCAAGGGTTTCATCAGGGGTTGTGACCTCTATCTTCATGATTGGTTCAAGCAGTATGGGTTTTGCATCCTGCACAGCCTTTCTTAATGCCATGGACCCGGCTATCTTAAATGCCATTTCAGAAGAGTCTACTGTGTGGTAGGAGCCGTCGAACAAGGAAACCTTAACATCAACCAGAGGATATCCGGCAATGACTCCTTCTTTCATGGTCTCAATAACACCTTTTTCAACAGCAGGC
>VGWX01000197.1 GCA_016873615.1 Nitrospira sp.
TCATCCTTTCGGAATGTAACCTGACTTTAGTAGTAAAAAATCAAAAATGGTGTTAAGCCTCAAAATTTGCAGCTTAGCATCATTTTTATTTGTGACTCATTAAGAAAGTAATTGGTAATTGGAAGTTTCAGCTCAGTAGACAGACTCTTTATGAATTTAGAAGAAGCCGTGATATTCACATATTTATTATGTTCTAATTTCACAATGCGGAATTCACGGATGAAATTAATAAGTTTTTCCGTGCAATATTTGTTTTTCAGCTCTTTGAACTGCAGGAGCCTGATGAGGAGTACGGCAAGATAACAGATCAGAAAATGCCCATGGATCGAGGCAGTCTTCTGTAGGTAGACGGGACGTGCGTCAAGGTAACTTTTCATCACTTTGAACGACTCCTCAATCCTCCATAGGTTATGGTAGGTGTTGTATACGTCATCTGCCTTCATTTTGATTTCTGATGTGACAAGAAGGTTGTAGCCGGCCAACATTAAATCTTTATCAATAGTATCCTGGTTAATGGCTATGATCACCTTGCCATCAATGACATCTCCTTTCTGATCGGCACAACCAAAAGTGACATATTTGCTGCATTCACCGAATTCACTCTTTTTGGCCTGGCAGGCTTTTAGCATCTTAGCCTTTTCAACCATCTTGTTGATCTCATACTTCTTTTTTTCCGCCAGTTTAGGGTTGTATGTAACGACCCTTTTTTCTTTTAGCTTTAGAGCATGCTTCTTTCCGTTTTCGTCTGTGTATGTGTAAGGGAATTCATCGATGCATTCCTTGATCCGATAGAGAAGCATACCATCGCTGTCAATGACTTTTCTATAGCCATCCTTTAAGAGGACCCAGGTCTTTTCAGTCTCGGGGAGTTGCTTTACCGATTTTGAGAACAGATAGCCGTCTTTGTTCTTTAGGGCAGTAATGATATTTTCGGCACAGTTTAGGCCCTTGTCTGCGACCTGTACCGTTTTGCCGGATATCTGGCTCCGATCCTTGAGTTCCTTTATGACATCGCGGATCACGGGCTTCTCACTTTCGTTGCCGGGGTAAAGCTTCATACCGATGGGGATCTGGTTGGCGTCCAGCAGCAGCCCAAGTCCGATAATGGGATCATTTCTGTTTTCTTTTGAAGGCCCCTTTTTCCTGGATTCATCTTCCTTATCGATCTCAAAATAGAAATTTGTGCAGTCGAAATAAGTAGTAGACGTATCTAAGGGATATTTAAGGTTGACTTGATGGTTGAAGATCTCGATAATCTTTTCATATTCATTGCCCATATACTCGACACCATCAAGAATCTGGTCATAGGAGAGACCGTAGGATTCATACAACTTAGGAAGCACGTCGTGGCAGGTCCTGTTCTTGGAGCATGGATCAACTGGCCTGCTGTAAATGAGGGCTTCCATGAGTCCGGAGAGTTTGAAACGGAAGTTTCTGACAGACTGCATAAGCTCCAGGTAATTGGAGACATGCAGTTTGTCATAAATGCTATGTAAAAGGAAATAGCCAAGGTAGCTTTCGGGAGATTCGCCTATCTGCTTTGTCTCATTATCTTCCTTGATACGTTTTGCCTCGATGTTCATTTGAGTGACTATATTGGAATAATAGGCAACCGGGTCAGAAATACCCGAGTCGACAATATCCTGCACATATCCGATTGCCATATATGATTTGTGAGCGGTTCCCTTTTTGTCATGATCGTAGAAAGATTCATAGATTTGAAGATAAATTCCCCTTTTAAGAGTTGTCTTTTTAAGGAAATATGCCATAGGACCTCCTCTAAAACACCATTTAACACCATTATTATATCACGCAAAAAATATTTATGCAAGCACTTTAACAACAAAAAAAGCCTTATTTTAAGGCTTTTGCGAGCTTTTGATATGAAACCAACTCCTAAAGTTTATGGTGCTAAACTACCAAAGGCGAGAACAGTCTCGCCTTTCCTGTATGTTCTCCTTGAAACAAGTCCTGATGTCTTTTCAAGCTCTTCAGGTAAAAGGCCCGAAAAGATAGGCACCTTTCCGGTA
>VGWX01000198.1 GCA_016873615.1 Nitrospira sp.
TAATTCAGGCTGGGCTTGAGTGTTCATTAGATATAGTTTGTTTAATTGTTAAACCGTTAAATTGTTGAATTAGGGACAGACGTAGGGCAGAGGTACAGACAAAGGTAAAGAATGGTTTTACTTCGTCTTGTCTGTCTGTTTTCTTTAATTTATTTGATTGGTTTTTTCAGTTAGTCAGCTTTATGCTGCATATACTTCTTCACGAGCAATGCTCTTGGCCGCATATAAAAGCGCAGCTCTGATATCATCTTCTGTGACAAAGGGATAATCTTTTTTTAAATCATCAAAGGTCTGTCCATATGCGAGCTTTTCAACTATGATTTCCACGGTCAGACGTGTGCCTCTGATAACCGGTTTTCCAAGCATTATCCTATGATTTATTATTATCCTTTTGAGGAGTTCTTTTTCATTCATTTCAGGTCCTCCATTGATATGAACCTAAACTTCTTCTCTATTATTAGGTGTTAGGTTTAGTGTTAAACTATACGTTATAGAGATGCCATTTTGAAGTGAATCAGCACAGTCGTGTAAAAGTTCTCCAGGTCTTTAAGATTGTTAGTAAGGATTGATTTAAGAATATTTTTATCAATTGCCTGATAGTCATGCATGGCAATATTTCTGAAGCCGACCATTGATTCCATTTTTGCGGCGAGTTCTTTCGAAATAACTCCTGCATCATGAAGAAGTTTGAAATTTCCCTTAATTGTATCAGACAAACCAAGGCCTTCCGATGCCACAACATGTGTTGCAAGGTCAATGACCGCCTGTACCGCCCGCTGTAGATTCAATATGAAAATATCTTGCTTGTCGATATCATCAAGACTTTCGGGTTTCAGCATGGTTGTCTCCCGGATTCTCTTCAGACACCTCTGAACCGCAGCAACTTTTGCAAATACAACATCCTGGTCAGGCATAGATCCTTCCTCTCAATATCTTATCTTCAATGTCCTTTCTGTTCCTTTTCAAATCATCATATTCTTTTACTGTATTTACGAAAAAATCGTGATAAGCCCGTTGGTCTTTCTGGGCCAGCAAAGTGCCTTTCTTCAGAACCTGCATGCGTATAATAGGCGATGCAGTATTAAGGACAACGATATCCGCATCTGTCCCCAACAACTCCGTCAAGTTCTCACGGAGGTTATTTATCCTGTAAAAATCGATTTTGCCGTTAAAATATATTGCGATATCCACATCATTGAAGACCTTAATTCTATCTCCTACAGAAGAACCAAAGAGAAAAGCAAAAAGGACGTCATCGCACATCAGCAAATATTGGTTGATCTTAGCAGTCATATCTCCGATACATGCCTGCTTGAGGTCTTTTTCCACTTCCGTATTCCTTCTACGTTTTTCCATCATCTTAAAACCACTCGCTTCATTGTTTCATTATATCAGAAAATGAATGACTCAAAAGCTCATAATTGTTGTGAAAGGTAAAAAGTTAAAGGTAAAAAGTTTATTTTAAAGACTTGGATAGTCCGAATAACATTTTAGAAATCGAATTTAACTCTTCCATCAGTCTTTCATGGATTTCAGTGTTAATGTAATTTAACATCAAAGCCAACTCTATTTGAGTATCAAGTTCACTGATAGACCCATGAGCGATATTTAAGAATTGGCCGAATTCCTTTGCACCTTTGCGGGCAGCGCCTTCGGCCAGATTACTCGGAATTGATACCGCGGATCTTCTCATTTGAGAGGTTAAACCATAGACCTCTGACTTTGGGAAAGACTCTGTAACCTTATAAATTTCTTTTACAAACTCCATTGACATTTTCCATACGTCAAGTTTTCTATGAGGTCGCAAATCTATCATTTCACGTTTAACTTTTCACCTTTCACCATTTAGATCACATCCGCGAAGGTGCGTTCTGTTTTACGGAAGTATCTGAGGCCGGATACGAAAATTAGGAGTGTCAATGCAATCGATAGAAGGAATCCCGGCCAGTATAGTTGTATATTCTGTCCGAGAAGCG
>VGWX01000199.1 GCA_016873615.1 Nitrospira sp.
CAATTGCCGCCATCTATACGGTATTGCATCTCTCTTAGTCCTGAAAGGTCGTCTGATGAGTTAAGGAAGAACATTGTTTTAGGAGATACTGTGTTGATCATACCACTGGTTAAAGGATCACCAGCTGTGATGGTTGTTGAAGGGGGTGTCTCAATTTTCACCTATAAATCAGTCAGTCCCCTTTTCCTTTCTCTTCTTTTACTATTTCTTCTTGTTCAATGCATAAATCCATATGTTGTTTGCGCCATCACCTACCAGCAGACTTTCGCTTCCATCAGGGTTTTCAAGAGTATTTATTCCCGTTGAAGAGTTTAACATCTCCCGATAAATAGGCTGGCCTTCCGGTGAGAAGATACTCAGTGTTGTTTTTTTAAGAGCAGCACGATGTTCTGTAATTACCGCAAGATATGGTCGCTTCTTTGGCTCAAGTCTTACCGGAACACCCCGAATATCCATTATTTCTAATAAATGAACAAAAGACTGACAAATATCCTCTTTTAATTTATACTGGAAAACGATTTTTCCATCTAAATTCATAATAATAATTTTATAATCTCCAATTGCTAATATATGATAGTCATCAGGCCAATAGATAATCTCCAAACCATAACTTTCAATTTCCGGTATAACTTCTTTGAGAAGTTTTCCTGTCGCATCCCAATATCTGATATTTCCATGGCTATCTCTGGTTATAATTACTGAAGGCTTATTCCGACCTGGCTTATATATTTGAATATCTCTTTCGCCAACATTATCCTTTGTCTTCCATATCTGCTTACCTGAGTGGTCGAGTTTGTGCAGTCCATCGGAATCCGCAATATAAAATTCAACCTGACCGTCACGATCAAATTTTCCCGCAGACATCCGTGGACTCGTTCCTTGCTCCCGTTTATACTTCCAGATAAATTCCCCATATGTATTAACTAAGCCTACATCATCAAATCCACCACCGCGTAATATTATTTCCAGAGAACCGTCATCATTGATTTTCAAAAGTTCTGGACTTAAGCCCATAGGCTTAGTAAATCTTATTGTTTTCTTTAATTTTCTGGTTCCTGCGTCGAGAATAAAACAGCGATATTTACTAAAAATAACTATTTCTTTGCCAGATGATGATTTAAAGTTGCCAACTTGAATTGTTCTTATGGTATTACCAGCTTCACCGGCCTCCTCATCATAAACAGCATTGAAGAATAGTGACTTAGATAATAATCCTGCCCCTGACTGTATGCCAACTTGATATCGTTCACATGAGGTCATCACAAGCAAAAAAGCACAAGCAATAATGAACGTACATATATATGCATATATCTTTTTTATGCATATATATCTCGTCGCTATTTTTTGGGGGAATAATGACATCTTCAAATGAATTACCAAAGCCTCCCGCAAGATGGTAAATAGGCAAAAGAGCCCAACCCCTTAACAGCTCCACAAAAATCCTCAGCTATTTTTAAACATATCACGCGCTTTTCAAGTGGGAGTGTGTTACAATTCCGCTCCATACAATCACAGAACTCTGTGTCGCATTTGCATTTACTTTTGTCACAGTTTTTATAGCATCTATCGTGATCAACGCAACAATTATGAATCTCTGTGTAAACTGGTAGTGCAATACCAAACGGCCCGCAACCTTCTTTAAGCCCAAGGGCGTCTGTATAGTTCACTGGATTATTGTTCACATATGAGAATTTATTAATCCCGCCTTTTAACCCAATCGGGTCTTCGCTTATATATCTTCCAACCTCCGGTTTATAATCCCTATGCCAGTTCTGATGCAGCCCCGTCTCTTCATCATAATACTGTCCGGGAAATCTGATGTTATTCGTCACATTCCCTGTTATTGCCAGGTCTTAGTTCCGGGGACACCATACTTAATTCTCCTTGCCTTTTGTCTTTGGGCCGGGTTTTCGACGCCGTAACGGTCTGCCCGAAACACTCTCCAATCT
>VGWX01000200.1 GCA_016873615.1 Nitrospira sp.
TCTGAAGAAAGGAGATCAACTGATCACGCTTGTGAGGAAGTTCCAGACTGTAGTGGATGTAAGGGATAAAAGTCATTTTAGATGCAAGAGCTGCAATAATGTTACCCATTCCATCGCAGCCTATAAAAAAAGAGGCCTTATTGGAATGATTCAACCGCATAGCTGAAGCAAGTAATTTCAAAGATGTTGGTATCTTAGCATAACATCCTTTTTGAGCCATAGGATGAATCTTCACACCATAAGCGATAAGGTCTCTATAATGTTCCTCATCGACATCTGGGCAAACCAAAACAACATCAGCAGGAATTTCTGTGCAGATTCTGATAAGTTCGCACAGACCTTCGTAGATAGTTACGTATGGCGTTCGAGATATCACAATTACAGAAATCTTCATATGTCACATTTTTTCTTACTGGAACTTATTACAAGATACTCATAATAAACTGTCTTATTATCCACTAACCAGAAACAGTTCTTATAGTAGCTCTCAAAACTTTAAGAATTTTTCGTACGGGTCTTACTATGCAGCCGGGTATTCTGGGATAATCGCCAAGAAGAGATAAATCGATAGCCCCTGATCGTAGAGACATATTGGAGGACAACTTTTTTTCGCAATTTATTTTATCTATCAACTGCAGGTACGCTGTACCCATCCTCTCCACACTGAAATCATTCCTTACACCTTCCCATGCCGACATAGACATTTCTTTCAGTTTCAGTCTATTTTTAGATAGGGAACAGATAGCAGAGATAAATCCTTTCTTATCACCAGGTTGAACCAAACAACCATTTAACTCATTTCTTACAATTAAATCCGTACTACCTTTCAAATTGCTTACTATCGGAACGAGCCCCTGTGCCATTGACTCAAGCAATGAAATAGGCATTCCTTCAAAAAATGATGGCATTATAAACATATCATTTTCGCTTAGAACCTTGAGTGCATCATGATGTTTTAGGGCGCCGTAAAAGTTGATATTTGTGATGCCGTAATTATTAAAAGTTTCTTGAAGTCTCCTCAGATCAGGTCCATCACCGATTATATTTAGATGAATTCTTGCTCCTGCATCATTAACCGCCTTAACTATATCCGGGAGCAAATTGGTACCTTTCTGCCTATTTTCTATTCTTCCGGAAAAAACAATATTCAGAGGTCTTTCAGCATTAAATGCAAAATCTTTTTTCGGCCAATCTTTTGGTACTGCAACTCCATTGGCAATATATTCGGTTGTCTTAGAATCAAAGCCAGTATTATTAAGGAACTTCTCTTTTAATAACAAACTTACAGCAACCACTTTATCCCACTGCCCTGCATTCCCCGCAGCATTCGAGATAAAACTTGGCAAGTCCAAATGGATAATCGGTATTGCTATTACATGCGATTGAAGCACGCCTATTGCCGCTTGCGCATATGGAACATCATTCAAGAAGACCACGTCATATTGAGTTAATACTTTTCCAATAGCTTTCGAATGATCAATTTTGCTTCTGTACCATTTTAGTGGTAGCGTCTTAACAGGAAATCCAAGTTCCTGGAAATATGAAGACCATCTACCCTTCGCCACGACCTCAATAAACTCAATATTTACGCCTCTTTGATGGAAAAATGTTCCTAAAGATTTTAATACAGTTTCCATGCCACCCATCTGAAGGAGACTTATCACAAACGCAATTCGCATTTGTTTAAAGATAGGCTACTATCAATATTGTAATGAATTGTTTGAGATTACAAAAAGCAATTTTTATTATTTTGCTAATATTTTCTTGTAATATTTTGTCATAGTTAGAATCGTCTGACAGTGTCTTAAATAATGTTTTCAATTTTTCTAAGGAAACGTTAGCCACAGGTATCACATAATTGGATAATCCCAACATGTGCATAATTCCGTCAGTCTTCAAATCGTATGACAATGCTAATGTTCTTATTCCTGAAGAGAGAGC
>VGWX01000201.1 GCA_016873615.1 Nitrospira sp.
GCGGCGGAAGCCAGTAATAGAGAAAATACCCCGTCTTTTTCATGCGTTAGAATTCAGAGATGAAAGGGTATCGATGTCTGATAAAAATGGACTGTTGTAATGCTCGACTGCGCTGTAAATGGGAAGAATCAACGGATTCTGTACTGTTATATCATTGCTTCTTGTTAGTGCCCTTATGAGTGGTCCGCCAATAATAAACCCAGCGAGGAAAACGACAAAAACACCGACGGAAAAAGTCACCATACCGATCCTCCTTCCCTTGCAAGCCAAAATCGCTTTTTCTGGGCTTGTCATAGATATTCATGACATATGGCCTTCCTCTTCATTCCTGATGTTTTCTCAAAAAAAGGAACAGAGGATTGAATACATAATAGATTTTTGCCTTGAACGATCCTTCCTGAAGCCTGTAGCGGGAGACAACCTCGCCCATTGACGGGAAAAGCCTTCTCAGCAGCACACCAGCTCCTCCGGTCACATCGTCCCGCAGGAATGCAAACAGAGCTTTATTGAAAGGATTAATATAATCCTCAACAAAGAGCATTTTTTCTGCCCTGCGGCAGATGACTTTTGCCCGCAGGCTTTTTATCTCCCTGTACTGATCAGGCACAGGAGCCCCAAGCAATTCATGGCAGAGACGCAAGGTGACCCGGAGAGTATTTTCGAACCTGAACTCTTGCGCGTATCCAAAGAGTTTCTCCCAGTTAACACTATCCTGGTAATGTCTTACCACCTCGGCGATCATGAAGAGGAACCTCAGATGGGCAAACCCCTTGGAAAAAAGCCTGAACGACGTGTAGAGGATGTTCTTTTCCGGTGAGAGAAACCTGTACTGCTTTCCACCTGAAGAAACTTCTATGCTCTCTTCCCACCAGAATTCCGGAGGCGTGGTGAAATAGCGCATGAACAGGTTCCAGTGAGGCTCGATGGTAAATCTTCCATTCGAAAGATTGATGTGATAAAGCTCCCGGAGAAAGAACTCCCTGTACTCGTCGAATCCCTTATCATTGAGTGTGTACCCGATTGATTCCAGAACTCTCCGTGTCCGGTCAATATCTTCGACCCTGACAAGTATATCCAGATCCCCGGATGGATAAAGCCCGATATCCCCGAATATAGCTTCCGATGCAGTAGCCCCTTTCAGCGAGATTACTTCTATCCCTTCGCTGGTCAGACCGTCAATCAGCCTGTCAAGTTCGGAAACCATCAGGATATTCTGTCTGAGCTGGTTATAGTATACTTTTTCAAATTTATCGATAATATGTTGTGGGACAGCACTGAGCTTTAGAAGGTTTTTGTAGACAATAGCCGTTGTGCCGTGTTTGTTGCAGAGAGAAATGAAAGCGTCCCAGTTTATGGGAGCGGGGATTAAGGATTGGGATTGCTTGAGGATAGCTGTTTCGGGATTTACCCTTGAGAGGAGTAGAAGAAAGGTTGTTTCTTCTGGACTATTCTCACGTTCCACAATTCGAACGCCAGGAGAGAAATAATTCACAATTCTCAACCTTCAATTTACGTGCATACACGATGAGGACCTTCCTCCTCTTTCAGGATTGCTGGAAAGAGTGTGAAGAACGAAAAGTGGCATTAATTATTCCGGCTTTTCAGTTCCTTGAGGCAATTGAGCAGGCGCAGCCTTTCTCCCTTAGTTTTTCTTTTGGCCACACCGGATCCTATCCACCAGCCAAAAAGAAACCCGAAGAGCAAACTGGCAAAACCAAAAAGAAATAAAATAATATATGAATGCATCTACTTTTGCTTTGTTCTTAGTTTACATATTTCCAGGTCAATATCTTCCATCTCTTCCCTTAGTTTGTACATCATGAAAAGAGCACCAAAGAAAAACCCGCAAAGGAACCCCACAAAAAGGCATATAACAAATACAATTATATAAATATTCAATTCAGGTTACTCCGTTTTTACATTATATCATAAGGATCATAA
>VGWX01000202.1 GCA_016873615.1 Nitrospira sp.
AATCTCAGCAGAAGAAAAAAGTTGAAGAGATAGCACGGGCGATGGTTGATGAATACCGCCAGAACAGGGATCTGATTGCCTTAACATCTTTGGATGGGGAGGATTTCAAATGAGGCAAGGAGAAATATGGGTTGTTAATCTGGACCCCACGATCGGGGCTGAAATTAAAAAGTCACGCCCTTGTGTAATCGTTAATGATGACACGGTTGGCGTGCTCCCTCTTAAAGTTATAGCCCCGATTACCGCTTACAAAGAGAAATTCAAGGATGTCCCATGGATGGTTACCCTCGTGCCAAGCCACGAAAACGGGCTCGATAAGCAATCCGTCATAGATCTCTTTCAGGTTCGTTGCGTAGCTGAGGAACGTCTTGTCGAGCGCGTAGGAATAATCGGAGCAGATCAAATGATAGGCGTAAGAGGGGCTCTTAAGATTGTTTTTGGTTGTTAGTCGAACTTAAGCTTTAATCCCTCTTTCATAACTTGCTGCGGATAGCAGTCAGCTTATTTGAAATAATTCTGCTCCTGGCAATCTGCAGCAACATCCTTTGCCTTTAACCGATTGATAAAGTTATGTCAGGGCTTTGCAGGTGCTGATTTTTGAGAGTTTAATATTTTGGGAATGGGGACGATTTGCTATACTATTTTAAAGAGGCCGGGGACGGATCGGGAGGTAGTCATGTCAGTAGCACTTAAATTTGATATGCCGGAAGGTGTTTTCTCTGCACTTCGTAAATCGCCCGAAGAATTTGCGAATGAATTGCGTCTGGCTGCAGCGGTCAAGTGGTATGAGATGGGGATAATATCCCAGGAAAAGGCAGCAGAAATAGCGGGGCTGTCACGCGCTGAATTCATATCCTCATTGTTCCGGTTCAACGTCTCGCCATTTCAGTACACCGAAAAAGAGACAACCGAAGAACTGCGCAATGCGGATTAATCGCGTTATCGTCAACGCATCTCCATTAATTTTCCTTTTTTAAAGCGGCCGTTAGCATCTTCTGCCGTGAGTATTCTTCGAAGCAAAATACAATTTTAGTTATTGTGATTTATACAATATAATAATACAATAAACATAAGGGAGGGTGATTTTATGGCAACAAATGTAAGAAATGCAACTTTTTCTTTGCCTGTAGACCTGCTCGAAAGATTAAAGGAATTTGCAAAGAACCGTGACATTCCTTCTTTAAATGCAGGTGTAAGAGAAGCATTGGAAGAATATTCAAGAAAGGTTGAAAAAGAAAAGCTTGGAAAGCAGATGGCTGAAGCATCAAATGACCCTTTATTTATGAAAGACCTGGAAGATAGCATGAAGTCTTTCGAGCACTCAGATGCTGAAATAGCGGGAACACAAGAATGGTAAATTATCAATGGGGTATCTTCTGGGCCGATCTCGATCCCTCCAGGGGATCTGAACAGGCTAGCAGCCGTCCTGTCCTTGTTATTTCTGCAGAGGAAGTTAATCAGGCATTACCTATCGTAACCGTTTTGTCCATAACATCAGTAAAACCCGGAAGAAAAATATATCCGATAGAGACTTTTTTAGAGGCTTCCGTGACCGGCTTACCGAAAGATTCCATTGCGATGTCACATCAAATAAGGGCGATTTCAAAAGAACGCCTTGGAGAAAAATGCGGCAGCATACAAGATGAAGCCATAAGGGAAAAAGTTAAATCAGCGGTAAAGACATATTTGGATATATGATTTGGAAGAATAGAAGATTTAAACCACATCCTGCCACATACTCCTATAAATGGGGGTAAATACGGCTTCGGAAGACCGGCGATACAGAATTTTGTGGACGCGGGACGCATTGAACTCAAACTCCCTCCCGACGCAATTAGTGTGGAGAAGGGAAAAGGAGTCGCACGCTATACCGCAAAAGTGACCGGAGCTTCTCCTTTGATTTTCAACCTCTAATTCATTA
>VGWX01000203.1 GCA_016873615.1 Nitrospira sp.
TTCCTGTCTATCGCCTTTTTCAAAGTATACAAGCGGAAGAAGACAGACCTGGGCATACAGGTGGAATAATCATGTATGAAACGATATATTCGTATCTTTACGGTTTTGCCAATTACAAGATTCACGGCATACTCTTTTGCAGACTGATTGCCCCGGTAGTTCTGATCGTATTGCTCTGGATATCGAGAATAGTAGCCTCTTTTATAATAAAAGTCTTTGCTGTGGGTTTTGCCGTTATTCTTTACTTCCTTCCTGCCGTTATTAACATATTTGTTGTCTGAGGAGGCGATCTGTGGCTATCAAAATCGTCTTTGCCAATCACAAGGGCGGAATAGGGAAAACGACCAGCGTCCTGAACACCTCCAGTTTTCTTTCGCTGATGGGAAAGAAAGTCCTCTGCATGGATTTCGATCCCCAGTCAAACCTTACCATATCGTTCGGAATAGACATCCTGTCTCTTTCAGTCAGTCTTTCGGAGGTTTTTCTTGACAGGGTAGCCATACATGATTCAATCGTTTCCGTATATCCCGATCTTGATATTGTCCCGGCCCGCACCGATCTTTCCAGAGTTCCCGCATCGGACTTTGTGGTAAATCACTTCAGGAAAAATGAAATCATGAAGTACAAAATAAAGGAAATAGACAATGACTATGATTTCATCCTTATGGATACATCATCCTCAAAGGATGTTGTCAATCTTCTGACAGTCAACTGTCTCTCCTTTGCAGACTATGTCGTTGTGCCGATACAGTTCGAGCATTTTGCGGTGGCCGGTCTTGCACAGCAGATGGATGTCATCAGGGATGTCCGTGACCAGTGGCTGAATCCGGAACTGAAGTTATTGGGCATTGTGGGTACATTTTTCCAGAACACAAAGAATAATCGCTATCATCATGATATGGTGAAAAATACGAATGCCGGGCATTTCCTTTTCGAGACAAGGATACGAAGGAATAACGCTCTTTCCGTGAGTGTATCCAGGGGGCTGCCGGTAACCCATTTTGATCGTACATGCAACGGATATCTTGACTACCATGCCTTTACTCTTGAAATGCTGAATCGGCTGAACATTGAAGCGGGTGCTGCAGATCGCAACCGGGTTCAAGCTGTATGACTTTGTTAAAGAAGATTACTGGTGCACTGCTCCTTTTGCTCACGTTCATCTTTCTTCACAGTAACGTTTGTGCTTTCTGCTTCGAGGAAGCTGGCAGGATGTATAACATATCACCCCGACTTCTCTGGGCGATAGGCAAGGGCGAGTCTGATTTTAATCCGCAGGCAGTAAACTGGAATAGAAACGGTAGTTTCGATTTCGGGGTAATGCAAATCAACTCGAGCTGGAGAAAGGTGATAGGACAAAAGGCCTGGCTCAATCTCGGAGATCCATGCTACAACGTTAAGGTAGGTGCATGGATACTCTCTCACTGCATCGCTACGTATGGATATACGTGGGAAGCAGTTGGCTGCTATAACGCGAAAAGTAAAACAAAAAGGAGTATGTACTCGAAGAAAATTTATGACATTTTAAAAAAGTATAATCTGCTTCTTACTCTCTCTAACAATGAAAGGTGTAATTCCGAGCGCCACTACGGACTGGAAAATAAAATTGCCACGCTGGGAACGCATCATAGGGTTGGTGTAGTTCTGCGCAACTCTATTTATTAAAAAAGCAAAAACGAGGAAGGCCTCAAGTCGGATGATTTTGCATGTGATGTCTCATACCCTGCATGGATAAAGTTTATCTGCTTCTTTTAATACTCTTTGGTTTGTCATAGGTTTTCGATATTCAAGCCGATTCAAAACCGCAAGACGGTAATATAAATATATTATTAAGACGCCTCTTTTAGGCAAAGTGAGGAAAGGTATATTGCATGAAAGAAAAAAGA
>VGWX01000204.1 GCA_016873615.1 Nitrospira sp.
TCAATGGTGAGGATATTAAAATATACTGCGATAGTAGCCTCATCGAGTATGACCAGATCATACTCACCTGACTGCACGATCTTCCTCACCTCTTCATAGCCGGCCCTGGCCGCACGAAGATCCTCATCCTCCGGTTTATTATGGACAAACTTTTTCCTCCCGTACTGTTTAACGACAAGCTGAGGAGACAGGCGTGCGAGCGACTTGAGTTCACTGTACTCCATCCCCTTGACGAATTGTCCCATGAAGACTTTGAGACCCGCCCCTACTGCCCGCAGGGCCAGCCCAAGGGCCGCTGTTGTCTTTCCCTTTCCGTCTCCGGTATAAACCTGCACATATCCTTTCATTTTTTTCTCCCATAACCCGTTAAAGTATTGTCAAAAATAATTAGTTGATTCTTTTTTATCTGTAACAATTACAGGGTTTTTTGGTAAAAGTACTTGCCTCCCCCTGTTTAGAGGGTAAAATTAGTTAGAAAGCAATTTCGAATAACTTCTCTCAGGAGAAATATTTATGGATCGAGTTTCCCGTTTTGTTGTTTGGATTTGTTCCAAATTTAATCGTGAACAAATAGAACGTATTGTGAAAGATCTTCAGGATATTTTACAAAACCGTAATCCTGAAATTAAACCTAAAGACGACTTTAAAGAAAAACATCCTAACTATCGTCAATTCTCTGTTGATCCTAATCCGCCTTTGAAAAAGTTTTTAAAAAAAAGCAGACTGTAAACTTCAAAGAGCTTCTCAAGCACTATCTGAAAGAACATCACAAGCCTCTTAAGCCCGTTAATCCTAAAAAATCTGAAACCAAGGTTCCCAAAGACACGAAATGCCCTGACTGTAGCGCTCCTTCAAAGTATCTCTACTTCAACGACGGCAAAAAGCGATCTCAAATCAAATGTAAAGTCTGTAACTGTCTCTTTAACCTTCATCGCCGTCTTATCCACAAAACTAAATTCTGGTGTCCCCATTGCAATCATGCGCTCTACCTTTGGAAACATCGTCGTGACTGCTCTATTTACAAATGTGACAATGATCAATGCCCTGTATTTACAAACAACTTAAAAAAACTCAATCGCCTGGAAAAAGCTTTACGAAAAACAAAATCTTCTCAGTTTAAACTCCGTTACCAATACCGCGAATATCACTTTACCAATGAACAACTGCAACATTCTGCTCCCCATCAATCCAACTTTATCTTCAATATTCGTAACTCAATGAACACACTCTGTCTTGCTCTAACCTTTCACATCTCTTTAGGCATCTCCGCAAGGAAAACAGCCTTTATCCTTCAGAATGTTTTTCAGCTCCAAGCCTCTTATCAAACCGTCCTTAATTATGCCCTCTACGCAGCTCCTTACTGCCATCAATTCAATCTGGCATTTAAAGGTCCTGTAGAATCAACTCAAGCCGGTGATGAAGCCTATATCAAAGTGGCCGGCAAACATGCTTACACCTTTTTCTTCATCACTCCTACCAGACGTAAAATTACCTCTTACCATATCGATGATTCCCGCGATACGTTGCCTGCCACAATCGCTATGACCGAAGCTATCCGAACGGCTCCTGATAACCAAAGCCCAACTTTCATTACCGATGGCAACCCGTCTTATCCTTCCGGCATCCACTTCCTCAACGAATCTCGGAATAATAATAAAATCTCACACAAAAAGGTCATCGGCTTGCAAAATCTTGATTCCGAATCAACAGAATTTAGACCATTTAAACAGCTTATTGAGCGACTTAATCGTACTTACAAATTCCATACACAGGCAGCCAACGGATTTAACAACACAAAGGGGGCTATCGCCTTAACAACCCTCTTCGTCACGTACTACAACTTCTTTCGTCCTCATGCTAGTCTTGATTAC
>VGWX01000205.1 GCA_016873615.1 Nitrospira sp.
TCGTTAACGCTGCGCGGAAAAGTAATTTTTGTTCCGTCTGGCGCGCTGTAAATAATTTTTGCGAAAGGGTTTGAAATTGACGTTTGTTTCAGGTAATCGTCAACGCTCTGCGTTTTTCTGTAGCGGCCGACAAGCTCCATTTGTACTTTAATACCCTGTTCCATCCCGTCTTTTATTATTTCTTCTTTTACTATTTCAGGTTCGTTTTTTTTCGTGTCAATAAAAAGCTCATAGTAATGAATGTCTTTTTCTCCTTCTATTTTTGACCAGATTTTTGTTGGTGTGCCTGTTGTTAGCTGGGAATAAAGGACAGTTGCAGAAACGCCAATGCCCTGCTGCCCTCTGTTTTGGCGAAGCCTGTGAAATTTGCTGCCGTAAAGCAGCTTTCCAAAAACTCGTGGCACCTGCTCTTTTACAATTCCGGGGCCATTGTCCTGGATAATAATTCTGTATTTGTCCTCACCGATAGTTTTTATAGCAACTTTTACTTCAGGCAGTATACCAGCCTCTTCGCACGCATCAAGAGAGTTGTCAACCGTTTCTTTTATTGCCATAAGAAGCGCTTTTGTTTTGTTGTCAAAACCCAGCAGATGCTTGTTTTTTTCAAAAAATTCGCTGACGCTTATCTCCTTTTGTTCAGAAGCAAACTCTTTGGCTGTTTTATGAACCATAAAATTACCTATTTTTCGGGACTAAACAACATTATTATGTTGTGGACTATTTATTAATTCTTCGCTTAGGGCTATCGGTTATGTCAACTTAACGAATGATGAGCATCAGCGTGGAGATATACGTCTTCCAGACGTATATCTCAGCTACTAGTAGCATCATGGAAACATGATGCTACTCACGCTGATGCTCATACTCTAAGTTGACACAATCGGGCTATCAGTTAATAGATGGTTGTCGTCTATTTGACGATAACCATCAGACGAAAAACCAATGACAAATAAAATCTTATGGTTTTTTGTCTAAGGATCAGCATCGAATAGATGCTAATCCTGAATTAACTGATAGCCCTCCTTCGCTTCAAAAATGCGTAAACATTTTTATGTGTTGCGCCGGATATAAGTTTTTCTATTGCATCTTCGGCTAGATTTACGTCATCACTCTTGCCTATGATAGAAACTGTTTTTCCATATACGCATATGTGAGCACGTGTCATTTTCTCTATACGATCCCTGCATCTACCATTTGTGCCTATTATTCGCGATTTTGTACGCTTTATTTGCTTCTCGCCTTTTGGCAGATCAATGATACGAAGCACATATTCTTCGTCAAGCAGCTCGAAAGCATTTTTAGGGGAAAATCCGCGTCCAATTGCCTTGACAATATTTTCTAAAATCATTAAATCAACAGATTCCCCCGATGCGGTTATTTCATCACCTATTTCAATGCGTGTGTTTGTAAGTCCCTGAATTTGTTTTTTTATTCTTCCCATCTTGCCAATAAGCACAGCTTTGCGCTCTTCAGGAATTTTTATTTTTTTAATAATGCAGACCACCCTGCTATATCTTAAGTATGCCCCTTTTCCTTAGAATACCAGCCTGGGTGTTTGTGTATTTCCATTCAATGTCTCCGTTTTGGTCGCCCTGGATTTCCCATGGCTTTATAAGAACCACGTCACCCTCACGTATCCATAAACGTTTTCTGAATCTACCTGGTATGCGGCAGATACGTATTTTGTTGTCCTGGCACCTTACTTTCATTCTGCTAGCACCAAGCATAGCCTCAACTATGCCGAGAATCTGGCCACCATAAGGCATTCTGACTCTTGTTTCTATTTCTTCCATTTTGAAAACCCTAATATTTCT
>VGWX01000206.1 GCA_016873615.1 Nitrospira sp.
ATATAAATAAGCTGGGTTCTCGAAAAAATATCTCACATTACTTTTTTTATAAGCTTCAAAGGGCTGTTCTTTATAGTAATCTTTAAATTTATCAAATAATGCCATCTGGACTTTAATATTCAAATCAATACCCGGGATTTGTTGCGGAATAATATTGAAGATCTTATTTTCTTTTATCCTGACTGCTTCCATTGAAGGAATAGGCGAATAAAAATGACCTGGCGGCACCCAGGTTTTATATTCATCTCTTTCACAAACTAATTGTGCTATTTTTTTACGGGCTTCAAACAGTTCATCCAAAGGTTGTGGTATCGACGGTTCCTTGGATTTGAGACTTATCTGCTCGACTGGTTTTTCAAGCAATGCCGCAAACTGGACATAACAGGAGGGGTCAAAACTTGCATTCGTTATTCTGAATAGTTTTAAAGTGAGGTTCCCAAGATTGCTTAGAATACGACTTTTTAAGGTTGCAGGATCATAAAAACGACCAAAACGATTATTAAATCCCTTAACGCAACAGACTGTCGCTTCATCCTGGAATATAACTCCCTGTGATATCGCAACGACCGGATCGGTGACAATGCTGTATTCATCTGCAAGGTATAATGGAACAATGCAGACCGAACCCCCTGGCTCAAGAACCCTCCCTGTTTCATGGATAAAGCCAATGTCCGAATCCCCCTCAAAATGTTCAAATGAGCAGTGGAGGGCCATTTTAGTAGCAAACTCATCTGGTACCGGCATATTCGCCGCATCCCCTCCGATCTGGTTACCCGTTAATCCGGCAGGGAATGAAAGATCCTGCCGGTATGTTTTTGAACCAAAGAGATTTGCATAGATAACCGCTACAGGACTGCATTGACTGGCAACATCAATGTATGTATCCCTTTCATTAAGTTTCAGGATTTGGGCGGCAATATAATGTTCCAGAGATTTCTCGGCAAAGTTATATGGGTAATAGTCAGGGAATTTTTCAGAATATTGAGCTGACTGAACATATTCGTGGTATTCCTCGATGTTTATTTCAAAGTAGTCAATGTCAAACTGCTGTTCGAGAAGATCACTAAGGATCTTATTAGGTGAGATATTAGGATACCCTTTTCTCTTAGGTTCTCTTATCTGCAAATAGGCAAGTTCAAAAAGGATATCGTTTAGGATCTCCCGGGCACTTTCAGAGTTGTTAACTTTAATGGCCTCTCCAGCCTTTTGAACAAGGAAAACAGTTGACTCTGAAACACCGGGGATAAGTGCAGTAATTTTTTCAATAAGGACAAGCGCATTTAGAAAATCGCTCTTCTTGATATATATATTGGTTTGCTCGATAAGTGATGCAATAGTTTCCATATTTATTTGCGTATCAGCAAGAGATGTTCATGCCTTTTATTTTACAATTGAAAAATTATACCATTTTATGCGATTACAGAAAAATACTGCTTTACTCTGTCATGAAAGTGTGGTAATTTGAGTCCTTAATAAGATGGTTAAAAATAAAGTGCGTTGAGAAGTAAACTAAATAAAAATTACTAATTAATATATGCAACAAAGATCTGAAAAATATTCTGTTGTGTTTATACATACAGGTGATGCTCCATATCTTAGATATACTCTGTCCCAGGCAAAAATATCAAATCCGGATAGTAGAATTATTTTAATTGGTGATATCAATAACGATAAATATGACTTTGTAGAACACTACTTCATAGAGAAATATGCAGAAGAAGCTGATTTATTTTCAAAACTTTATAAACATCATAGTTCAAACCCATACCATTTTGAGATATTTTGCTTTATACGAT
>VGWX01000207.1 GCA_016873615.1 Nitrospira sp.
GGAATTGAAGATTAACACAAAAATAGCTTTTTTTGCAAGGGGTTGCGGTACAGGGCAGCAATTCTCGGTGAACCATTTGGAAGAGTCGATAACAAGATGGAATGGATCAGGAAGTTTGCCTTTTAGAAAACGAGAGTATCTTTTCCCAATAATTCTGTCTTCAGTGGACATAAAACACAGGAGAAAGCCGCTGCGCAGACACAGCTATCCGCTGACCCTGTGGAAGAATGGCTTTAAAAAGAGACTTACGTGTTGAAAGGCACTTTTTATTCAGACGAATTCGGAAGGTTTTAGAATACGCAACAGAAGGGTTTCCCAGTCAGGCAAAATGAGCAGGCGTATGCTAACCCTCAGGTGATCCCACAGGTTCCTTTTGCTGCCGAATGCCCTCCTGCATTCCTGATACAGGTCGTCTGTCAGTTCGAATATCTGATGCATGAAGAAAGCTATCAGGTTCAGGAGAAAAAAATTCATCGAAAGATTCTTCTTGCCGTGTCCGAAATTATGCTCTATATGATACCCCTGATTCTTCAGCGTGTTGAACGTCTCGTTTTCTATCTTCCAGCGGCAGCGTCCGCCCCTGACCAGTTCTTTTATATTCTGTTCATTTATGGGAATGTTGGTTACCCAACTGTTGTGATAGCCCACTTTCCCATTATCTATCAACCAGTATTCAAAATAATTTGTCATAACAGTTTCTTTGTTGCCGTTTAAAGGGACTTCATTTATCCACTCATAGACATGCAACCGACCCTTCAGATCTCTGAATTCCATCCGTGAGACCTCTTTGAGCTGCCTTTGTTCATTCACCCATTCCATCAGTATCTTGTGGTCGTCAGGCTTTGCCACCAGAATATAGTTAATACCGCTTGCTTTTACTTCCTCTATGAAGGGCTGTTTGCTGTAAAGGCCGTCTCCCACTATGATTATCTTCAGCTTCGGATGAGATTTTCTTATCTTCTTCAGCAGTCTCTTGCCCGCCTTTGTTTCACAGTCCTGTTTATCCGTACCGTCTGTGTTTCTGACTGCCTCAGGGACAAGCGGTATCACATGTCTCATGTCCGGGTGCATCAGCGCTGCCTGCAATATCTGATGCTCGTATCTTATCTTGCCGTTTTTGCTTTCTTTCCTCAGACATCCCGAACAGCAGATCTCTTCAGAACCAAAATATCCTGAGCCATCCAGACAGACAAGATAATGGTCTCCTAAAAAACGATACTGTTCAAGATGTTTCCCCCTCTGTAGAACAGCAAAAAAATCATCAAAGACCGGTTCCAGTCCACTGCTGTCTACTTTATCCACGACAGCTCTCATCTGGCTGTCCTTTGGAATCGATTGAACCTGAAAGATGTTCCTCAGATTGTTCCGGCGAAGACCTTCCTCCAGATTCCTTTGAAATTGAAGCAAGGCAGGGTCTTGAAAGTGCATCATCGCAAAGCCCGACATGAAAACATCATGGAGGGAATGTTTTATCTTCTCAGATTGCCGATGCTCAGGCAAGCTCTCAAAGCATGCCGAGAGCTTTTTCCGCAGTGCGCTGAAAGATAGGTCTTTCTTAATGTGCATAGCGAATTAAACATACCATAACACCTATGGAAAAATCTAGTGTTGCAAAAATGCAACACTTTTTGAGGGTTCATCTTCTCCTTGAACCTTCTCGTTAACTCTTTAATCCTCAAACTTTGCGAAAAATATTTTACCACTCCCTTAGAAACCTTCTATCCATAAGCTATCCCTTTTCACCGAGAATTGCTGCTTTTAATAGTTATTTTGCCTTT
>VGWX01000208.1 GCA_016873615.1 Nitrospira sp.
AAGGACCTTTGCCTTTGATTCTTCAGCAAGCGCTGTAATAACCGCCCGCACCGTGTTTTTTGAATCTGTTCCAACAAATGTAAAACCTTTCGCAGGCAACTTTTTTGTGTCTAATCCTCCGGGATTTATTCCTATTACGCCATCGAGATCGATAGTATTGTTAAAAGGTCTAATCCCTTTAATATTGACATCTGTTTTTAAGGACCATGAAAGCCCGAAACTCAGGTTGTCTGTCAGGTCTACCCGTGCTATGAGTCCTTCAATTACTACCTGCCTCGGCATTATGTCAAGCCTCTTGACAGTTTCCTCTATAAATGAGTAATCGGCAGGTGTTGCGAGAATTATTAATGAATTGGTTATCTCGTCGGCAAAGACCCTTGTTTCTGCGCCAACAAATGACCCGCCGCCTGAAACTGTAGCCGCAGCCCCGACCCTTGGCCCTGATGACGGCGCAGCTGGCGGAGCGCCTGCGGGCCTCGCTGCTGCAGGCGCCGCTGGCGGCGGCTGAGCAGGAGCCGATGAACCGCTTCCTGTAAAAATCGACTGAAGCAAAGAAGCTATATGTGTTGCCTTGCTGTTCTGTAAAGAATATACAAAGATTTTGGGTCTTGCAGACGCAAACATCTTGTCAAAGACCTCAACCCATTTCCTTATATACTCCAGAGACTCTTTTGAAGCAGCCACAACTATAAGTGCGTTCATACGGAAGATCGGAAGTATTCTGACTGTTCCACCTTTCAGGTGCAATCCTAAGGCGTTTTCAATATCCGGCATGGATTCCCTGATGTCCAGATTTTTAAAAGCGAACATTTCCATGGCAACCTTTTCAGGCGGTTTTCCGATCTGTGAGAAAATCAGCTCTTTGGAAACTTCAGTTAAAGGGATTATCCTGTATAGCCCGCCTTCTTCAACAAAGCCTATCCCGTTCAATCTGAAAATAATCTCCATGACAGGAAGGACTTCATCCTTCGGAATAGGATTTATGGTCCTGAAATTCACTCTCCCCTTAACCTGCGGATCGATAATATAATTCACTTTAAGGATATCTGCAAAGATTGTCTGTGCGACCTCAAACACATCAGCATCATCAAAGAAAAAACTTACCGTAGGCGCCGCCTGGGGAGTTGCCGGTTGTGTGACCTTTGCAGCCGGAACAGCTCTCTTTCCGGGTTCGCCCGGCACAGGCGGAGTTTGCATCCCTGAGGGTTCTTCAGTTTCGGTCTCAGGCTTTTTTATTTCCTGCTGAGGCGCCGGTTCTGTTGTTGCAGGCTGTAATGGCTCGGCCGCAGGCTCTGTTGTTTTCCCGGGGACTGATCCGGTCAGCAATTTTTGCAGTTGTTCACTCGCTCGTTTTCTCTGTTCGGGTGAAATTTCAGAAGGCGTTTCCGGGGGCCATGCTCTTTTGTCAGTCTTTATCACATCCTGTTTATCCGCCTGGGCTGCTGATTTTTCTTCATCAGCCGACCAGACATCCGCCGGTTTTATAAAAACCAGAGACAGGATAACGATCAGATATAAGATATATTCTGTCTTCTTTATCAGTTTTATACGATGTTCCATTCCTTAGATTAATAAAATACTGTAATTACGAAGAGTTGTCAAGTTTTCTTTGAGTATTATATGAAGGATGACGGTATTTTCCCTTTTAACCCATAAAATGCAGTTAAATAAAACCACAGAGTTCACAGAGGTATTTTAAACTTTAAAAGACTTTTAATTTCAAGCAATTCTCTGTGTCCTCGTGTTATATTTTTGAAACCAATTAAG
>VGWX01000209.1 GCA_016873615.1 Nitrospira sp.
ACAAAGCATTTAAGCCATTGATTTCTATGAAAATCAATGGCGGGAGCGTGTGGGAATCGAACCCGCACATAGTATTTCTAAGTTATTGTTTTAATTATATAAAATGGCCATCTTATTTATAGCGTTGACGGTCCGTTGACGATTTCCTTTTAACGTCCTGAAGATTAACAACCTCAGCAGGCTTTTTCAATGACAGCTTTGAGATAACAATACGTTTGTTTTCTATCTCTGTATCATCGGCATGATTATATACATCCTCCGTTATTTTTTCAGTACTATGCCCTACAAGTTTGCTAATCTCGCTCAGCGATGTCCCCTCTCTCCTCAATTGTGTAACGAAAGAATGCCTTGAAGCATCATATAATCTGACCTCTTTTGGTATATTGAGCTTTGAACGAACACTTACAAAAATATCCTGAAAGGCATCTATCATATATGGCCCGCCTGTTTTCGGATTTATAAAAATGAAAGCTTCAGGATGGTTTTGAACTCTTTTCGTAAAAAAGTCGATCATCTCAGGATGTATAGCTACCACATAAGGTTTGGATTTTTTCCCCTTTCGGCGAGGCCTGAGAGTATTTTTTGAGTAAGTCGACCTGATGGTAATACTCAGGCTTTCGATATTTACATCTTTTACCCGGAGCGCCCTTGCCTCCCCAGGCCTGCAACCATGAAGCATCAGAAACTTGATTATGTCCTTATCCCCGTTGCTTTTAATAGCATCCAGAATGCGTATCTGATCTTCGGGCTTAAACCAAGAATAATGAAAGGATTCTTCATTCAGAGTAATTTCATCCATCTTGGCTTCAATTTCTTTTTTAGTTGGGAAGTCAGGCAGAACGCTGATAAGTTGCCTTTCTGTTTTTAAATAGGTCATAAATGTCTTGAGGTTAGCAAAATTATTCAGTATGGTTTTAGACTTAAGGGGGACATCTTCTGACTTCTTTTCCTTCTTTAGAAATTCAAGGTATTTGAAAACATCGTCTTTTCTTATTTCTCTGACGTCGGAATTGCCAAAGTATTGTTTCGCCCGTTCTACCTGTTTTTTGTATCCCGAACGATAAGACGGTGCTGTAGATTTCAGTTTATCCTGTAAAAATTCTTCGAGAAGGCTTGACGAATAATATTTTCCAGTCTCGGCAGCGACATATCTTGACGGATCAAAAGTGTGACTGGCTATTTCAATTTGGATATGTGTCAATAAATCATCAGCCCTGCGATAAGTGTCTAAAGGCTGTCCCTGCTTGTCTGAACAGATACGAGGGCGATCCCCTTTCCAAGGAATATCGATAACAAATTTCTGCGGCACAGTCTTGCAGTCAGGGCAAACATATCCTATTTTTATAATATGTTTGAATGACTTCAAACACTTTGGGCATTTACTTTCTCTGGCGGTTGGTCGAATGGTACCCTTCATAATTACACCTGTTCGATAGATAGAAGATATGCGATATTTTCTTCATTTGTCAAGGCATATGCAATGGTCTGTAGTATGCAATGGTCTGTGAAGCTTTGTTTGAATTTAAATTGTCTTCATTGAAGGCCGTCATAAAGTTTGCAATGATTTCGAGTCTCGATACCTTCAGTGTACCTCAATGATTTTTCTTGGAGAGCAGCCTTTCACAAAGAAAGAGAGATTTTGAGCAATTAGAAGACTTATGTTTCTGTCTCCCTATTACAAACACCCCATCGACATTCGCTAAAGGGAAAGCGTTCACATAGTAATACCCACCTTTAACCCTCGTTGATGTTTGAGTATTTCGAAAC
>VGWX01000210.1 GCA_016873615.1 Nitrospira sp.
ATCGGGCTTGCAGTGCTTCTCACCCTTATGGCTGTGGTTATCTTCAACGACGTAATGAGATTGATAACAGGAAAGCAGTTGCCATAATGAAACCTGTGGGAAAGATAGTCAGACAGGATGAACTGAAACATATTCTCCAGGGACTGAAGGCTAAGGGTAAAAGGGTCGTATTCACCAATGGATGTTTTGATATCATCCATATCGGCCATATACGGTATCTCAGAGAAGCAAGAACATTCGGTGATCTGCTTGTTGTCGGAATAAACTCAGACAGGTCTGTCTCGATCATAAAGCTGGACAGGCCGGTTAATTCTCAGGACCAGAGGGCAGAGGTTTTAGCTTCTCTAGAAATGGTTGATTACGTCACCATCTTTGATGAAGAGACTCCGTATGAATTGATCAAATCAGTACAGCCTGATGTGCTTGTTAAGGGAGGGGACTGGAAGAAGGAAGATATCATCGGCTCAGATATCGCAAAAGAAACTCACAGTCTACCGTACATTAAGGGTATTTCAACAACAGAGATTATCGAGAAGATCAAGAAGATTCATCTGTAAATATTTAACATAAAAATGTAAGCATTGAGATGCTATTGATCCCAGGTTAATTCTTACAGGAAGAAAGGCTATCTATTACCCTGATTATCCTGTAGAGTAGCGGGGCGGACATAATAAATGTCCTTGCATTCGGAGGGGCGAATGAAAGAACTGATTCCTGCTGAAATAATAGAGAGTAAAATCTATCTGATTCGCGGCCAGAAGATTATGCTGAGCATGCATCTTGCCGAGCTTTATGGAATTGAGACCAGGGTATTAAACCAAGCGGTAAAAAGAAACATCCAGCGATTTCCTGAAGACTTCATGTTTCAAATAAATGAAAAGGAAGCCGATCGCCTCGTATCACAAAATGTGATACCACATAAGAAGTATTTTGGTGGCTCTCTGCCATATGCTTTTACAGAACATGGGGCGATTATGCTTGCCACTGTTTTGAACAGCGCCGTAGCGGTTCAGGCAAGTATCCAAGTAGTGCGCGCTTTTGTAAAGCTTCGTGAAATGTTGTCGGCAAACAAAGAACTTGCTCACAAGTTGGCGTTGCTTGAAAACAGGATTGAAAAGCATGATGGTGAGATAAAGGCGATCTTCAACGCCATTCGGCAACTCATGGCATCTCCAGAAACGAAGAAGAAGGGGTCAATAGGATTTCGAGGGGGAAAGGATGTGTAGCGAATCCGTCCGTGCGCGGATAAGTCTTCAGCCTAAATACCTGACCAAAAGGATAGAGATGATTGATTGGAGAAAAAGGAGATACCACTGAATTATGGGGACAGTATATTTAATTTTCTCAATTCAGTATATCAAGCCACATTTTTTGACCTTGTACGTATGGCCCTGTGGCAACATCCAAATTATCAAGGTCTCGTTGGAGCCTCTTGCCAGAACCAATAGAGAGTTCTTTTAGTTTCTTGTCGTCAAGGGATAGAAAACCCAACAGACACAGTCGAGTGATTTCGTGCAGTCTCCCAAATGCCTCACGTCTGGAAGGGGATAGACTTGCCCCAAACGTAGCATCATGAATACCATGTGCAAGTTTGTGCCTGCCATCGATGTATTCGTTTTTTATCCAGTTATTCCAAAAAATGCATTTGGATTAAACCACAGAGTTCACAGAGGTATTTTAAACTTTAAAAAGACTTTTAATTTCAAGCAATTCTCTGTGTACTCATGTTATATTTTTGAAATCAATTAAGA
>VGWX01000211.1 GCA_016873615.1 Nitrospira sp.
GTGGAGAGATTGGAGAGTGTTTCGGGCAGACCGTTACGGCGTCGAAAACCCGGCCCAAAGACAAAAGGCAAGGAGAATTAAGTATGGTGTCCCCGGAACCGGAACTAAGAACTCAGGGAGGAAAGAAGCAGCTGATTGTCCTTTGCGAATTATAACCTTCGATAACAGTTAGGATTATTGATTAAACAATAAGGCATTCTTCTCATAAGCAAGTCTGGCCCAATGTATGTTTTACCCCCCTTCAGAGGAGCCTCTACGATTTTTGCTCTATCAGTCTTTTATGATTTACAATTTCGCTGATGAAAAGCGCTATTGTTTTGAGTAACTTCTGTTCTTCACCGAGGAAAGGTTTATCAAGATTCAGCACTGGTTCTGGCAATAAATATATTTCCAGGATACCAATTTGCTCACCATCATTGTAAATGCAGGCAGTTTGTTTTAATTGGGTTTGAAGAAATTTCGGAGATTTGTATTCCTTGCCGTCTATGATTAAACGTACACGAGTTCCCTTTGGATTTTGCCAACCCTGGGGTATCTCCTGAACGACAGAGTCGAGTATCTGCTCCAGAGTAAGTTTATGGTTATTGAAGCACACAGACAGTCTATAAAGGCATGTTAGTTCCTTAACGCGCTCATTTAATTCCCAGGTTCTCCTGCGGAGTGAATGTTCCAGCCACTTGTACTCTTCAATTTTTGAGTATGCAGCTAAGAGATCTGCCTGTGTTTCTTTTAATGCATTTAACAAATCTTGTTCTCGAAGCCCGGATGGAGATGAAATCATTGATTGTTTCCTTCTTTTAAACCATATCCATTTCATTGTAGTCTCACCACTTAAAAATTAAACAAATAAAATCGTTAACCCCATCATTAACATAACATCTAAACTGTCGTAAGTAAATCATGCTGGAATGGCCTTCCTATTGGATAAAAAATTAAGAATCATATATTTTGCCGGATGTTGCAATCTGATTCGTTCTGTCTTTTAATTAAAGATGATAGTCGCCTGCAGCCTCGGGTTGATAGAGGATGTCGATCACCTTCAATCTTCTTTGGCCGGACGGGACAGGCCATTCAATGACATCACCTACTTTATACCCGATCATGGCCGTACCTATCGGAGCTAAAACAGAAATTTTATTTTCTTTGACACTTGCGTCAGCAGGAAAAACCAGAGTATATGTCATTTCTTCTTGGGTATCCAAGTCCTTCATTAGCACTCGTGAATTCATGGTGATTACGTTTGGGGGAATAGCTTTAGAATCCATAAGGACAGCCCTTTCCAGCTCGTTTTCCAGTTCTTCCAGATGTTCTTTATCCTTGAGATTTCCTTCCCTTCTTCCCTCTATCAAATTCTCCAGCTTAAGCATGTCGCTACTTGTAATATATATCGTCCTGTGTTGGTTGGATTTTTCCATGAAAGATAGCTCCTTTTTTGGTCTTTTTATAACATCAGTTATTGTTGGGTTTTATATAACAGCATAACATCAATTTTTCAAATTGTAAATTTCATTTATTCTGACTTTTATGCTTGATCCCTAATGGAGGAATTCCGGGGACAGTATACTTAATTCTTGACTTGGTACTTAGTAATCCATAGTATAACCGCATGGCAAGAATCGCACGGATTGTAGCAGCCAACCTTCCGCATCATATAACTCAGCGTGGTAATCG
>VGWX01000212.1 GCA_016873615.1 Nitrospira sp.
TGCTTTCCCGCTCACTCTTCAGCGGAAGCAGGATCAGGACTATTTGACCGGTGGGAGTCAAAGTATTTGACTCGCTGATTTCTCTCATCGCTCATTATTTACTTCTCAGTTCTGAAAGATTTTCCTCAGCCATTTTTACTTCATCCCTGAGCTTTTTGACTGCCGTGTAACTGACAACGGTAAGATCTTCGGAACATCCGGTATTGTCTTCAGAATCCAGAACAGCATTCGCGGCGCGTAAAAGTCCTTTGATTTCTTTCATTAACATCAATCTCCTTTCATGCTTGGATGGTATGCTTCCTCCGGATATTTAAGAGTTAGGCTGCCAGCTTGACGGTTTTTGACTCTTTATTTCTTAATTTGATTAACATCTTTCCTTTCCTTATCTGGATGCTGGTTATCTTGAAGATGTCCACACCGGTCAGGTCGAGGCCTCTCAGCAGATCATATTTACTGTAAGCCCCGGTTACATGCATAAGGTCCCTGTCAATCTCGTTGTCAAAAGATTCCCGCTGGGTGTCGTAAGTGTCACAGTCAGGATCTTCACAATACAGAAACCCGTCGAACATTGCAGTGGTTATGTCATGGATATCGCGTGAATCCTTTGTGTAAAAAATCTCAGCATCGCTCCATCCCCCGACAAGGGCCAGAATGTCTATTTTTTTGTCGCCGCAGCTAATCCTGCCCGCCTTCGTCCAGGTATAGTTTTCTCTCGCGGGCTTGCCGTCGCATATGATTTCGATAGCATATTCCCTGCCGATCACCTTGAGCCATGATGGATGTTTATGTGGCAGAGATACAGACTCAATGGTTCCTTCCGGCAGAACGAGGGAGTCAATGTCCTCCTCCGATATATCCGCCTTTTCTCCTTTCTTATCCTCCAGGCCTTTTATGGCGACGGAAGACACTATTTCATTTATCGGAGAGGACTCATTCACATGGACAATTCTCTTTGATTTACTGCCGCTGTTCCAGGATTCGACACGATAGTGCGGTTCGTCAACATGTACGTAGAATCTATTCAGCCTGTCCATTTCTTCCTGGGTAGCAATACACTCCATGGCCTCCATAACATTGAGAACACTGAATTCGTCAGTTTTTTCAGGGTTGTTGAGGTAATCGATGCAATATTCAGCCACCTTGTCCCTGACAAATTTATAAAACGCTTCGAGTTTGTCGTCTTCTTTGATTGTTGTCCGATAGGGAAGCACCGGTGTTAAAATCGATCCTTTTCTGACATCAATATAGACACAAGTGTAATAGGTAGAATTTTCAATCGGAATGCCATACCAGATGACGTTCATCTTTGATTTGAGAGCCTGCTGACTCTCCGGGAAATGAGAGCCGACTATGATGTATACAGCATTCCCTTCGTATACCGTCTCTATGACATGATCCCGACTTCTGCAGACACTGTCACGCAGATCTTCTTTTTTGAGTGACTTTCCATTAACAGTGATATTCAATGGGAAGTAGCGCAGGGAACTATTCACATTCTGCATGATGTTCTTGGCTATCTCATTTTTCAGCACCGCCCTGAGAAAAAAGCCTTTTGTTTTTTCATCTGTATTGATGTTATCGAGAATA
>VGWX01000213.1 GCA_016873615.1 Nitrospira sp.
TAAAATTCAAGGATTCGGACCTGATAGGAATACCTGTAAAGATGGTAATCGGCAGGAATTATATAGAAACCAAAAAACTTGAAATTGAGCTTCGCAAAGAAGGGACAAAGCTTACCTTCGATCTTAAGGATGCTATAGGATTTATCCGGAGCTACACTTAAAATAATAATTATAAACACTGGTTTTAGGTCCAATGGCACAGCAACAAACTGACACAATAAAAGGCATACTGTCAAAAATAGTATACAGAAACCCTGACAATGATTATTTCATCGGAAGACTTCAAAACGAAGAAGATAACCAGCAAATCACTGTTGTCGGTTATGCACTCGATATTAAACCCGGAGAAAAAATATCGGCTGCCGGCCGTTGGGTAAACAGCAGAAAATACGGCCCGCAATTTGAAATACAGTGCATAGAAGTGACGGTGCCTGCAACAGAAGAAGGTATAGAAAAATATCTTGGTTCAGGGCTCATAAAAGGGATTGGTCCTGTAATCGCATCAAGAATTGTCAAAGCCTTTGGCCTTGAAACGCTGGAAATCATGGATAAACATCCCGGAAGGCTAAATGAAGTAGAAGGTCTTGGGAATAAAAGAATAGAGCTTATAAAAGATGAGTGGAAGAAACAAAAAGATATACGTGAAATAATGATTTTCATGCAGTCATGCGGCATCAGCAATAATTATTCTGCAAAGATATATAATTCATATGGCAACAATTCAATCAGCATATTAAAGACCAACCCTTACAAGCTTATTGAAGACATAACAGGCATAGGTTTTAAAACAGCAGACGGCATAGCCGGCAGGATGGGAATAGAAAAAGAATCGGAGTTCCGCATAAAATCAGGAGTGCTCTACCTTTTAAACGAAATAACAGATGCCGGGAATTGTTATTATCCGGTAGAGGACTTTTTCAGGGCCGCAATCCAGCTTCTTGAATGCGGTGAAACGGCAATAATAAACGCTTCAAAACAACTTGAGGCCGAAGGTAAAATTATAATAGACAATCATGCAGATGGCAGGATTTATCTAAAAAATATATTTGAAGATGAAATATTTGTTGCATCAATGTTAAAAGACATAAGGGACACAGCCGCATCCCTTACTGAAAATAACAGTAATAAGTTACCGGCAGAAAAGATCCTTGACAGTTTTACCTGGCAAAATGGGCAAAAAATAGAACTTGATGAAATACAAATGGAAGCAGTAACAAAATCAATTTCTGAAAAAGTGCTTATAATTACCGGAAGCCCCGGAACAGGTAAAAGCACAATCTTAGATGTTATTACCAGGTATTATGACAGCCTTTCAAGAAAGATACTGATTTGTGCGCCAACAGGAAGAGCTGCTAAAAGACTCACTGAAGCAACCGGGCGGGAAGCAAAGACAATACACAGGCTTCTAAAATACCAGCCGAAAATCAACAGGTTTTTAAAAGATGAGAACGACCCCCTGGATGCTGATCTTGTAATAGTTGACGAAGCCTCAATGATAGATATCAGGCTATTTAAGGCATTCCTAAAGTCCCTGAAAAAGACGGCATCTCTTATCCTTGTAGGCGATGTGGACCAGCT
>VGWX01000214.1 GCA_016873615.1 Nitrospira sp.
ACATGCAAAATCATCCGACTTGAGGCCTTCCTCGTTTTTGCTTTTTTAATAAATAGAGTTGCGCAGAACTACACCAACCCTATGATGCGTTCCCAGCGTGGCAATTTTATTTTCCAGTCCGTAGAGGCGCTCGGAATTACACCTTTCATTGTTAGAGAGAGTAAGAAGCAGATTATACTTTTTTAAAATGTCATAAATCTTCTTTGAATACATACTCCTTTTTGTTTTACTTTTTGCGTTATAGCAGCCAACAGCTTCCCATGTATAGCCATAAGTGGTAATGCAGTGAGAGAGTATCCATGCACCGACTTTAACGTTGTAGCATGGATCTCCAAGACTAAGCCATGCCTTTTGGCCTATCACCTTTCTCCAGCTCGAGTTTATTTGCATTACCCCGAAATCGTAACTCCCGCTTCCATTCCAGTTTATTGCCCGGGGGTTAAAATCAGACTCGCCCTTGCCTATCGCCCAGAGAAGTCGGGGTGATATGTTATACATCCTGCCTGCTTCCTCGAAGCAGAATGCATAAATATCACTGTGAAGGCAGATAAAAGTGAACAATAAAAGGAGGAGTACAACAGTGATATTCTTTAAAGTGATCATACAGCCTGAACCTGTGTGTGATCTGCAACGCCTGCTTCAATGTTCAGTCGATCCAGCATTTCAACAGTGAAGGAATGGTAGTCAAGATATCCGTTGCATGTACGGTCAAAATGCGTTATCGGCAGCCCCCTGGATACACTTACGGACAGAGCGGTATTTCTTCGTATCCTTGTCTCGAAAAGGAACTGCCCGGCATTTGTATTTCTCACCATGTCATAATGGTATCGATTGTTGTTTGTGTTCTGGAAAAATGTGCCCACAATTCCCAAAAGCTGCAGCTCCGGATTCAGCCACTGGTCACGGACATCCCTGATGACGTCCATCTGCTGGGCAAGACCGGCTACCGCAAAGTGCTCGAACTGTATGGGTACAATGACATAGTCTGCAAAGGAGAGACAGTTGACTGTCAGGAGATTGACAACATCTTTTGAGGACGATGTATCCATAAGGATGAAATCATAGTTATTGTCTATTTCCCTTATTTTGTACTTCATGATTTCATTTTTTCTGAAGTGATTTACCACAAAGTCCGATGCGGGAACTCTGGAAAGATCGGTGCGGGCAGGGACAATATCAAGATTAGGATATACAGAAACTATTGATTCATCTATGGATACCTTGCCGAGGAATACTTCGGAAAGACTGATTGTAAGAGAAAGGATATCTATGCCGAACGATATGGTAAGGTTTGACTGCGGGTCAAAATCCATACAGAGGACCTTCTTTCCCATCAGCGAGAGAAAACTCGAGGTGTTCAGGACACTGGTTGTTTTCCCTATTCCACCCTTGTGATTTGCAAAGACGATTTTGATAGCCAAAAGAGCCTCCTCAGACAATAAAAATGTTAATAACGACAGGGAGGAAATAAAGAATAACAGCAAAACCTACAGCAAAGATCTTTATTATGAAAGAGGCTACTATTCTGGAAATCCAGAGCAATACAATCAGGACTAC
>VGWX01000215.1 GCA_016873615.1 Nitrospira sp.
TTTACAACCAGTTTGGGCGTTGAAGCAACTGACCTTGCAAAAATTCATCAGCCTGCACTAATCCTCCTTGATCTTGACCTGCCTGATATACAAGGAATTGAAGTTTTAGAACAATTATTGAATAATGTCAGCACAAAATCAATCCCGGTAATAGTTGTCAGCGCCGATGCAATGCCACATCAGATAGAAAAACTGATTCAGGCAGGGGCAAAAGACTATCTGACGAAGCCGCTTGATATAGTGATGTTTTTACAAGTAATAGACATTTATACAAACACAAAACTTTTTTAAATAATAAAACCGATTAAATCATGGAAGAAACAGTTTTAAAAGAAGCCAGAATTCTTATAGTGGACGATAAAGTTTCCAATATCGAAGTTCTAAGTGGCCTTCTCGAAGCGTCAGGTTATTTAAATTTTCAGTCAACAACCGACTCTCGGATGGTGGTTGATATAGTGCAGTCATTTCATCCCGACCTCATCCTTCTTGATCTGATGATGCCACATTTCGATGGCTTTGAAGTCATGGATCAGTTAAAGGAGGTGATTTCTGTTGATTCATATCTGCCCATATTGGTGCTTACAGCCGACATTACCATTGAAGCCAGACAAAGGGCGCTTACCGGAGGAGCAAAGGACTTTCTGTCGAAACCGTTTAATATGCCCGAGGTACAAGCCCGCATTAAGAACCTTCTCGAAACCCGTTCTCTTCATCTGTTGCTAAAAGATCAAAACCTTATACTTGAAGAGAAGGTCAGAGAGCGAACTTATGAACTGGAAAAAGCCTATCATAAAATTGAAATAGTAAACAGGGAACTCTCAATGTTGGATCAGGCAAAAAACGGATTTCTGAATTTGATTAGCCATGAACTCAGGACTCCCCTAAATGGAATATTAGGTTTTACCAGGATTTTGAAAAATGTAGTCAACTCACCTGAAGTGCTTGAATACATTAACTATGTTGACATATCTGCCAAAAGACTGGAAAAGTTTGCTTACCAGGCCCTGCTTATAACCGAATTAAGAACAGGGAAATACAAAATTAAACCAGAGAAGTTGCATATTAAAGAATTGTTTACCAATTCGATTTTATTTTTGCAGGAAAAAACGAAAAAGAAAAGCATTACAATTCGGTTGCAAAATAATTCTATTTCAGACTTCTTGATTGGTGACCGGGAACTGATACAGATATGCTTCGATCGCCTGCTGGATAATTCGGTGAAATACTCACCCAGTGATAGTGCGGTGACATTGAATGTTTATAGCAAAGATAATTCGGTCGTTTGTGATTTCATTGATTATGGTGCAGGTTTCAATCAGGATATTCTTGAAAATCCATTCCGACCTTTTTCCAATTACAAGGAGCATTTTGATGAAAATACCGGACTGAATCTTTTGCTAATAAAGTATATTATGGATGCGCACAATGGACAAATTGAAATTAACAATAATGAGAGTAAAGGAGCCATAGTAAGATTAACTTTTGTTGATCAAAATCAGGTTCTAGAAGCATAAAATACTTCCATATGAAACAAGAGAACATCTAAAT
>VGWX01000216.1 GCA_016873615.1 Nitrospira sp.
GACAGCAAAATGATAATCTTTACGGCGTTTTCTGCGCGCAAAGGACACGCTCAGGCGATCCAGGAACAAAGCACGGTTTGGCAGGCCGGTTAGCCCGTCATGAAAAGCATCATAGATGAGTTGTTCTTCCATCTTCTTTCTGGCAGTTATGTCAGTCTGTGAGCCTGCCATCCGAACTACCTTTCCCGTTTTGTCTATGACAGCCATACCACGGCAAAGCATCCACAGGTATGTTCCATCCTTGTGCTTGATGCGATGCTCGTTTTCTATTGGTGCATTTGGTTCTTTCAAATGGGCTGTAATGGCATTTTTTAAATTATCAACATCATCCGGATGTACAAGCGTGAACCAATCATTAGAGCTGTTGCCTATTTCGTTATTATTGTATCCGCTCATGGATTTCCAGCGGGGAGAGAAATATATTTCATTTGTTTTCAGATTCCAGTCCCAGAGCCCATCGTTTGCACCCTGAGCTGCGAGGGCATACCGCTCTTCACTTTCCCTGAGCGCTTCGGTCTTTTTTTCGATTACTCTCCGGTATTCCAGTAAACGAGCTATGGCAAACAGAAGTATGAGGAAGCTGACAAATAATAATGGCAAGGAGATTTGTTTTACTTCAATCATTGTTTCAGCAATATCTATTGAAGCTGTCGTGATTGACACAGGGAGTAAAAAAGAGAGAAAAATACTGTATGAACTTATATGCAAGAACTTTGTAAAAGTCTTTTTACCATTCTTTTTTTGCTGTATTACTTCCATATATTTAGAATTTATCATTTATAAAGACCAATATAACTTGTCTATCTTAAATCCTTAATTCTGATGTGTTAACAGATGCTTTTATTTTTTCTGACTGGAATCTCACGTACTGCTGATAAGGGGCATCTTTTTCTATAAGCTCAATTCCCAACCCATGTTTCCTATAAGCCTCGGACATTTCGATCTTCCTTTTTACAATACCCTTAACGAGAGAATTGGCATTATCCGGCATGAATATTTCAATAGAAATTGCGGTATCCATTATGAAATCTAGGTTGCATTTGACAAATAAACCATTTTCAGAAACATCACACAATACACCCCAGGCTATTAATGATCCAGCATTAAGCTTGACACGAAGTTGAGTATCAAATCTCTTGTCTTTTCTTTTATCTATGGAAGCCACCTCTATTTGACTTGAACAGCCTTTTTAACAGCTTGACGTCTTTCCTGCCCTTTGAAATCAATGCGGGAATCTTTTCTTATCGGGTCTACACCAAGCGTGCACCATCCCGTTGAACGCAAAAACTTTTTTATTTTTCCCTCAACAATAAGTTTATCAAGTTCAGAGTCTTCTACCAAGCCGTATTTACTATTCTGATAAATTACATTAATAAGCATAAAATTCTCCTTGTAATTTTATTCATAATTAAAATTATACAGCTCTGAAGCTACTTGTCAATCCTACCGGGGTAGGGGGTGATACTATTTGAACCGTGCATTTTTTTGAAATCTGTGGGGTCAGACTTATTTCTGCTCTT